>JAOUPZ010000033.1 GCA_029879595.1 Deltaproteobacteria bacterium
GGAACTGGAGCGCTTCCATGTGGTTCTGGTTGAGCCGGGCGACAGCCTCAATGTGGGCTCGGTGGCCCGGGTGATGACCAATCTGGGATTTACCCACCTGCACCTGGTTGCCCCGCCCCGGTTCAACAGGGAAAGAGCCGCCACCACCGCCTGCTGGGCCACGTGGCTGCTGGATTCCATGCAGATCCATGACGACCTGGACACGGCGTTGAGCGGCATGCAGCAGGTGGCTGGATTCACGGCCCGGCATGGCCGTCACAGGCCGCAGCACCTGTTACTGCCGGACTGGGTGCGTGAGCTGGAGGCCAGGCCCGCAGGCCGGACGGCACTGCTGTTCGGGCCGGAGGACCATGGTTTGAGCGCGGAACATGTCACCCATTGCCGCTGGCTGGTCCGTATTCCGTCCTCGGGGGCCAATCCATCGTTCAATCTTTCCCATGCGGTTATGCTGGCCCTGTTTGAACTGACCCGCTCCGGGTGGGATGAAATCCCCTTCCGGGAAGGGCTCGAGCCGGCGCCCATGGGGGCCTTTGAACAGCTGGACAGGCTGGTTTCCGAATCCCTCATCCGGTCGGGATTTTATGGCAAGGGCACGCCGGGGCCCATGCGGGGCCTGGTGAAACACCTTTTGCGCAGGATTGAACCGGATGAGCGGGAAATGCGGGTGCTGCTGGGGATATTCGACCACATTAACAGGACCCTGAGCGGAGTTGCCCCGGTGCAGCCCCTGGAGGAAGAAGCGCCGGAAAGCGGGTCCGGGGGCTGACCCGGCAGGGATTCAGGCTTTGACGGCCGGGTTTTCGTAGAAGGGCCGCTTCACCACCAGGGCTTCCACCATCCGGCCCCTGATATCCACCTCCAGCCGGTTGCCCAACTGGGCGGCCTTGGTGCGGATGCGGGCCAGGGCGATAGCCTTGCCCAGGGTGGGGGAAAGGACTCCGGAGGTGATCTGCCCCACTTTTTTCCCCTCCAGGAATACCGTGTAGCCCTCGCGGGCAATGCCCCGCCCGGAGATTTCCAGGCCGGCCTGGCTGTACAGGTAATGGCTGGCCTTGATGGCTTCCAGGGCCTTCCTGCCGATAAAGTCTCCCTTGACCTTCATCTTGATCGTCCAGCCCAGCCCCGATTCAAAGGGATGACGCTCCTCGCTCATTTCATGGCCGTAAAGGGGCAGGGAGGCCTCCATGCGCAGGGAGTCCCTGGCGGCAAGCCCGATGGGTGTTATTCCCAGGTCTCCCACCAGGCGGTTCCACAGTTCCCTTGCCGATTGTGTGCGCACCGCGATTTCGCAGCCGGGCTCACCGGTGTACCCGGTTCGCGCCAAAAACACCGGGATGCCGAAAAGCCGGGTTTCCCGGAAGGTGAAATATCCCATTTTGCCGGGGGGATGTTCGGTGTAGGGCTCAAGAATCCCGAAGGTTTTCGGGCCCTGCACGGCGAAAAGCGATCTCTCCTCCTCCAGATTCAGAATCTCCGCATCGAACTTCATGGCGATGTCGTCCAGCCATTCCCGGTCCTTCTGCTTGGTGGCGCCGTTGACGATAAGCTGGAAGCGGTTTTCGCTGTGCCGGTAGACAATCAGGTCGTCCAGGATGCCCCCGTCCTCCCGGAGCATGGGGGTGTACAGCGCGTCACCATCGGCCATGGCCGCCACGTTGTTGGGCATGGCATAATCCAGCATTTCCCGGGCCTGCGGGCCTTCCACCCGCAACTGCCCCATGTGGGATATGTCAAACACACCCGCCTGCCGGCGCACGGAGTGGTGTTCCTCCAGTGGGCGCGAATAATACAGAGGCATTTCGTATCCGGCGAAGTCACCGAAAACGGCTCCCAGTCTCTGGTGTTCCTCATGAAGCAGCAGTTTTTTCATCCTGAAATTGCTCTTTCCTGGCGGGTTGTCCGCCTGTGTCCTGCTGGTTGGTCCGCCCTGCCGGATTTGATGTGATTCCCTTCCGGAGTCCGTGGGCATATTAGCCTGCCGCAGCAGACATGATTGATGCTAAGGTATAACGCAAGAAACCATGGATGTGAATATCTGAAAGGAAATCACCTCTCTCCAGGATGGGAAAATCCGGGGCGGGGTAATGAGAAAACCATATCTTAAGGTGATGAGATGAAGGCCATAGTGCTCAACAAGGGCGGCGGCCCTGAGGTTTTGAAACAGGTGGAACTCCCCGATCCGGCACCCGGACCGGGACAGGCCCTGGTGAGGCTGAAGGCCGCCGGGCTGAACCACCGCGACTTATATCAGCGCCGTGCCTACACCGGTCCGGAGGATATGATCCTGGGCTCCGACGGGGCCGGCCTGGTGGAGGCGGTGGGCCATGCCGGTGATGAAGGCTGGGTGGGTCGGGAGGTGGTGATAAACCCCGGCCTGCACTGGGGCGCCGAGGAGAACGCCCAGGGCCCGGGGTTCCAGATTCTGGGTTATCCGTCCTGGGGCACATACGCGGAGGCGGTGCTGGTGCCGGTGGAAAACCTGCTGGCCAAACCCGGCCACCTGAGTTTTTCCCAGGCTGCGGCCCTGCCGCTGGCGGGTCTGACCGCCTGGCGGGCCCTGTTTACCCGGGGCGGCCTGCAGCCCGGGCAGACCGTTCTTTTGCCGGGAATCGGGGGTGGAGTGGCCGGGCTGGCCCTGGTTTTTGCCAGGATGGCCGGTGCCCGGGTCATCGTGACCTCATCCAGCCGGGAAAAGCTTGAACTGGCTGCCGGTGAGGGCGCGTCCCATGGCGTTAACTACCTGGAGCCGGACTGGGAGGATGCCGTGCGCGATCTGGCCGGCCCCGGAGGGATAGACCTGGTGCTGGATCACACTGGCCAGCAGACCCTGCCCGCCTCGGTCCGGCTGGTGAGGCCCGGCGGCGCGGTGGTGTTTTTCGGTTCACACACGGGCACGGAACTCAAGCTCAACCTGCGTGAGATGTTCCTGCGTCAGGTACGGCTGATCGGCTCTTATATGGGCAGCCCCCGGGAGTTCAGGGAGATGTTCCGGTTTGTGGATGTGCACCGGTATACCCCCCGACTGAGGCATGTGTATCCGCTGGAGAGTGCCGGGGAAGCCCACCAGCTGATGGAGGATGCGGGACAGTTCGGCAAGATCATCCTGGAGCCGTAGTCAGCCCGGTTGCCAACGGTCCGTTTCAGTCACGGGCGGTCCAGGCCCAGGTGGTTTCAGCCCAGGTGGTTCCAGCCCAAGTGGTTCCAGCCCAAGTGGTTCCAGCCCAGGGGGGGCAGGGGGCGTCCGTCCAGCAGCACTTCGCCCGATTCGGCCACCGGTTCTCCGCGCTCCGGAGGGGCGGCAGAGGGTTCCTCCACCCTGCCGATGATGCTGATGCCGGCCTCGGTCAGAAGACGCTGGTGCTCTGCGGGCGCCGTGAGCAGAAGCTGATACTCCTCCCCGCTGCCCAGGGCCAGCCTCAAGGGGTCCGCTCCGCGCAGGGCCGCCCATTCCCGCAGCCCCGGAGCCAGGGGGATCAGTGCGGACTCAATCTCCATGCGCACTCCGGAAGCGCCCGCCAGGTGGCCCAGTTCGGCGGCCAGCCCGTCGCTGATATCGATGGCAGCGCTGGCTGTTTCCCTGAGAAGCCCCGCCAGGTCCGTGCGGGCCCGGGGCCTCAGGTATCGCTCAAGCAGGGGCCGCTCCACGGGGGAGTCCGGCGGGTTGCCTGTTGAGTCCTCGAAGATCCGGCGGCCGGCCTCGGCTCCACCCAGGTCTCCGCTTACGGCCACCAGGTCCCCCGGACGGGCGCCACCGCGGGCCACGAACCGGGCGGTGCGGCCCAGCAGAAACACATTGATCTGGTGCTGCTCCGCTCCGGAGACATTGCCTCCGATGATCCGGTAGCCATACTCGGCCCCGGCTTCCTCCAGGCCGCGGTACAGCGCCTCCAGTTCCCCCGGCTCGATTTCATCGCCGAGCGCCAGGGAGACCAGCGCCCACTCCGGCGTCCCTCCACAGGCGGCTATGTCGCTGGCGTTGGCGCTTCCCAGGCGCCAGCCCACCGTTTCCCAGGGGGTCAGTCCGGGGGTGAAATGCCGCCCTGCAACCGCCGCATCGCAGGTGAGAAGCTGCATCTGCTCCCCCAGGGGCAGTGCCGCGCAATCGTCGCCCACGCCGATCACTCCGGGCTCTCCTGCTTGGCGCAGGCTCCTGCTCAGCAGGTTGATCAACTGGAATTCCCCCGGGAGCTTGTTTTTCACGGCTGATCCTTCGGTGTCCGTTGCTGATAAAAAGGCGATGCGCCCAAACCCGCTAGGCCGGTCCGGGCCCGCCCGTTAGGGCCGCATGGCCCAGCATATCAGAAAAGGGCAATACGGTGGGATGGGGTGCGCCAAAACGACGGTCCCCGGCAGGGCCGCCAGTCTAGATTTAATGTTCTATCCGGTTCTTGGGGTTGTCAAAATCATAATCTTTTGCCTATATAGATAAGGAAAGGCAGGGCCTTCCTAACCGGAACGCTCTGAGGGGAACTGATCCGGTTCAAACGCAGAATAGTCCTTTCCTTGCTGTTCCAGTGTTCATGGGGTTTTGGGGTGCATGGGGTTTATGGACGCAGTCCAGCCAGCGGGATTTACCCTGGCCGGGGACTGATGATTAAAACCGTATCTACCTAAAATGAGGTACCATGACCAAGGCTGAGCTGATAAGAAAGGTGGCCAGGAAAACCGGAGCCAGCCAGGCCCTGACAGGCAGGGTGCTGGACTCGGCTTTTCAGGAAATGCAGTCGTTGTTGCTAAAAGGTGATTCCATCGCCCTCACCGGGTTTGGCTCGTTTTCCATCTCAAAAAGAAATTCCCGGCGTGGATACAATCCCCAGACCGGCAGGGAGATGACCATCCCGGCCCGCAGGTCGGTGCGGTTCAAGACCGGCAAGGCCCTGCGGGAGGCACTGGGCAGCTAGGCGCTTCCGGCGGCGGCAGGAGGACGCTCAGGCCCCGAACAGCGGGGGCGGCGGGGCCAGCCAGCGGATAATCCCGCCGGTCAGCGTCTCGGGCTGGTCCGCGGTGTCCACCACCAGGTGCTCTTCCGCGCCAAACTCCCGGATGGGTTCAAAGGCGGCCTTTTGCCGGTGGTAGATCTCCACGCGGCCATCGGATACCGATTCACCGGCGGCCTGTCTTTCGGCCAGCCGGGCCAGGGTGGCCCGTTCCGCCAGGCGGCATTCCAGCACCATGAGCCGGGCTCCCCGTTCGCGGGCCAGCCGGCGGGCGGCATCGCGCCGGTTCCCGCTGGCGAACGAAGCGTCCAGGATCACCGAGTGTCCGGCGTCTATCCGGTCGGCGGCCCGGGAATACAGCTCCCGGTAGGTGCGGTCGTTCCAGCCCTGAGAATAGAGTCCCTGCCCGAAGTCGTCCTGTTGGCCGGCCCCGCCACCCGCTCCGTGGCCCCCCCCGCCCCCTTGGGCCAGCAGTTCCTTGCGCACCTCGTCGGAGTTATAGACGGCCCAGCCGGTTTCCTCGCGCAGCCGCGAGCACAGGGTGCTCTTACCCGTGCCCATCAGCCCGGCCACCAGCAGCAGCACCGGCGGTTCCATCTGCCGGGCGAAGTCGTGGGCCAGCTCAAAGAAACGGGCGGCCTCCCGCCGGATCGTCTCCAGTTCATCAGGAGGCAGGGTGCGGTCGTTGAGCTTGAAGCTCGTCACCTTGCCCCGCACAAAGGCCCGGTAGCAGGCGTAGAAGGCCACCAGCCGCTCCAGGGACCGATCCCGGCTGAAGCTGAGATAGTGGTCCAGCAGCAGCCGGGCCATCTCCTGATGCCCCCAGGCCGTCAGGTCCATCAGCAGGAACGCCAAGTCGTTGGCCACGTCTCCGAAACGGAAACGGTCGTTGAACTCGATGCAGTCGATGACACGGGGCTCCCCTGCGTCATCGTCATTCAGGTGGATGTGTTCACACCTCAGGTCGCCGTGGCCGTCCTTTATGCGGCCCTGTTCGGCCCGTTGCCGGAACAGTTCCGCGTTTCTTTCCAGACTCTCCAGCGAGGCCGTCCGGATGGCCTGGAAAACCTGCTGGCTGATGGAGCGGCCGATGAACGGCTCGACCTGGGAGAAATTTTCCTCGATGTTGGTGCGGATGATATCCAGGCTGCCATAGCGGGCAATATCCCGGCGGCGCGTGCGGCGCCCGTGAAATCGCGCCAGCAGCCGGGCCAGCCGCTCCATGGCGTCCGGGGGCACCTGGCCCGCGGCCAGTCTCCGGTCCAGCATTTCATGGGAGGGCAGGTGCCGCATCACCACGCAGTAGTCCACGACCCGCCCCCCGGTGTTCAGGCCGAATCCTTCCCCCAGCAGACGCAGGGGCAGCACCTCCAGATAAACATCCGGGGCCAGCCGGCTGTTCAGGCGCACCTCGGCGCGGCAGAAGCGCCGGCGCCGGCTCAGCGTGGTGAAGTCGGCGAACCCCAGGTCAACAGGCCGTTTGAACTTGAAAACGTATTCCGGCGTGATGAACACCGAAGAGATGTGGGTCTGAATCAGCTCGATGGCCGAGGGGTCTCCGCCCGTGCCCGGCCCGTAATGGGGGCATCCGGCCAGAGCGGCCTTCACCGCCTGCTGCACCCGGTCGTCCAGCCAGTCCAACCGGCTGCCAGCCCGGGGAACCAGGGGATGGGGGGAGCTTTTTGGCCCTTGATTATGCATGATTCATTTTTCGGTGCGCTGCGGACAATCGTCAGGAGACACCCAGGGGGCGGCTCCCGGCGCATACAGAACCGTCCCTGAGGCCGGCCTGAACACTGCTTCTCACAGGTCCAGCTTAGCACAGCCGGACCGCCTCCGGATTTTTTCAGGTCATGCGCTTGCCACGCACCAGGGCGATCTTCCCCGTGCGCACCATTTCTATCACCTTGAATTTGGAAAGGGATTCCAGGAAGGCCTCTATCTTGTCCTCCTCGCCGGTGACCTCCAGGATCATGGTTTCCTCGCGGGGGGACAGGCTCACCACCTCCCCCCGGAAAACCGTGGCCAGCTGCATGATCTCCGAACGGTTGTCCACCGTGGCGTGGACCTTGACCAGGGCCACCTCGCGGGAGATCAGGTCATCCTCGGTGTGATCCAGGATGGTGATTACGTCAATCAGCTTGTTGAGCTGCTTGATCACCTGCTCCAGGTGCCCCTCGTCCCCCTGGGTGACGATGGTCATGCGGGAGATTTCCGAATCCTCGGTGGAACTGACCGCCAGGCTGGCGATATTGAACCCGCGTCGGGCGAACAGGCTGGACACACGGGCCAGCACGCCGGGCTTGTTTTCCACCAGCACCGAAATGGTGTGCTTGCGCAGGGATCCGTTGCCGTTTTTCACGCTATGGGGGTTGTTGCTCACTTTGCCCTCTTCCTTGGCTGAGAAAAATACAATATGGGTTTCAGGAACCGTTCCTGGTGCTAAAAAAGGTTTGCCGCGCCTTATTCATCGGGTTGCAGCCGCATTTCATCCACGGACATCCCCGAGGGTATCATCGGATAGACATGCTCCTTGGGGTCATAGTGGAAATCGATCAGAACCGTGCGGTCGTCCACCTCCCGGGCCTTTTCCATGGCCGGGCGCACTTCTTCCGGCTTGTTGACGGTTATGCCCACCGCGCCGTAGGCCTCGGCCAGCTTCTTGAAGTTGGGGACGTTCTTGAGCTGGACTCCGCTGTAGCGCTCTCCGTAGAACATGTCCTGCCACTGCTTGACCATGCCCAGGTGCTGGTTGTTGAACAGGGCTATTTTCACAGGCTTCTGATAGATCATGGAGGTGGCCAGTTCCTGCAGGTGCATCTGGAAGCTGCCGTCTCCGCTGACCAGCCACACTTCCTGGTCAGGATTGGCGAACTTGGCTCCCAGGGCCGCCGGAAGTCCGAATCCCATGGTGCCCAGCCCGCCTGAGGTCAAAAACTGCCGGGGCCGGTTGAAGGGATAGTATTGCGCCGCCCACATCTGATGCTGTCCCACATCGGTGGTGAGGATGGCTTCGCCCCTGGTGATGTCGGCCAGCTCCTGCAGAATATACTGGGGCTTCAGCGTACCGTCCTTCTTGTAGCGCAGGGGCTGCTCCTCCTTCCACTGCAGCACCTGCTGGCGCCACTCGGGATGCTTGGCGGGCTTCACCGCATCGTGCAGTTTCTTGAGGGCGTCCTTGGCATCGGCCTGGATGGCCACCTCGGCATAGCGGTTCTTGTGTATTTCCGCCGGGTCTATTTCCACATGGATCACCTTGGCATTGGGCGCGAACCGGGCCAGGTTCCCCGTGACGCGGTCGTCAAAGCGCACTCCCAGCGCGATCAGCAGGTCGCAGTCCCGCACGGCCCAGTTGGCGTAGGCGGTGCCGTGCATCCCCAGCATGTTCAGGCACATGGGGTGGCTGTCCGGGAAGGCTCCCCGGCCCATCAGGGTGGTGGTAACCGGGGCCTCTATCTTGTCCACCAGTGCCAGAAGCTCGTTGTGGGCATCGGTGCTCACCAGGCCCCCGCCCACATAAAGCAGGGGCTTCTTCGCCTTGTCCACCAGTTCGGCGGCCTTTTCGATATCCGCCGAGGCGGCCTCGCGGGTGACCTTGTAGCCGCGCAGATGCACCTCTTCGGGGTAAATGAACTCCTTGAGTTTGGCTTCGCTGATGTCCTTGGGCATGTCCACCAGCACCGGGCCGGGTCTGCCCGTGGAGGCAATATGAAACGCGGCCTTTATCATCCAGGGGATTTCGTCAGGACTGCGGGGCTGAAAGGAATGCTTCACGATGGGCATGGTGATGCCGATGATGTCCGACTCCTGGAAGGCATCCGTGCCGATCACCCGGGTGGCAACCTGGCCGGTGATGGCCACCAGCGGGGTGGAATCCAGCACCGAGTCGGCGATTCCCGTCACCAGGTTGGTGGCCCCCGGCCCCGAGGTGGCGATGCACACCCCGACCCGTCCGCTGGAGCGGGCGTAGCCTTCCGCCATATGGGCGGCGGCCTGCTCATGGCGCACAAGTATGTTGGTGATGTCCTTGGCGGTGGGTTGTACCAGAGCATCGTAAAGGGGCAGCGCCGCCCCGCCCGAGATGCCGAAAATATGCTTAACTCCCTCCCGTTTCAGGGATTCAACCACTGCTTCCGCGCCATTCATGCCTGTTACTCCGGTTTCCTGTGGTGTTAATCAATCATTCAATTCCGATCCGGCTCTTATCGCCATCAGCAATGTCTCCGGATCTTTGTATACACTCCTGAACCTGCTTCCACGCCTTCAAATAAAAACATGCCGCCGCGCCGGAGGCCCCGTCTTCTCCGGTGCGCCTTCCTGCCCTGTGGTGCCTCCCGGCTTTGGAGCCGGTGGGCTTTATCCTGTGCAAGGTAGTCAGCGCCCGGGGGTTAAACGGTGGAACCGGCCGTTACCGGTACTACAGGGAATACATGGCGCTTGGGTAATACAGGCGGGTTGACCATATGCGAGCGGAGGGGGCGCCGCGCGGTGTTTTCCGCTGATATCCGGCTGTTTTCGCTGCCCATGCTATTCCGTCCGTTCATGATCCGTGAAAATTCCGGCGCCAACCTTCTGCGCCGTCCGCGCTGGTCCGGCGCGGACTACGTTTATCAACCTGCGCCCCGTGGCGTCAGTCTGCCGGGGTCCCTTATTAAAACCTGCCATGAATCTGCCATGGATGACAATGGTTTCAAGGGCATATGGGGATAATTTTTTTTTCTGGCGCCTGTTTGTCCGTCCGGGGCGGTGTCTTTCAGAACGTCAGTCCCAGCGCGAAAAAATTGGGACGGAATCCCAGGTCGAAGTTGAACCCGGAACTCCACAGCCAGTGATAACCCAGCATGGGTGAAATCCCTCCCTCCGGTTCCTTGGCGCAGGGCTGATCGGAGGCCAGCCGGTGGCTTCTGGTGGTGGCTCCCAGGTACCAGCTGTCCTTGGGCCCGCTGAAGAAGAACCGGGCGGAGATGTGGGAGGTGTCGTATTGAGCCTCGCAGGCGGGGGTGGCGCCCTTTTTGTCTTCCCGGTAGGCGCGGCCGGCGTGATAGGTGTACATCAGGCCCACCTTGCCCAGGTGCAGTTCCACTTCCGGGCCTCCCGCATAGCGCAGGGAAAAGGTGTCGCCCCGGGCCTGTGCGCTGGGGCTCAGGGTGGAAATGATGGGCAGCACCGCGACAAGCAGCATGAGGATACGCCGGAACAGGTAAAACCCTGGCTTTCTTTTCGGGGAAGGACACATGTAATGTTGATGCGTATTTTCCTGCGCGGCTGGCAACGGGTCTGCCGGTAATTCCAAAATAAAAACAGGCTTCGGCTCAGGAGCAGGCATGATCATGAGTTCTCTGGGGGTGTGCCGGGAGCTGTGCTCCCGGCTGGTAATTTGTCAAGAAATTCATTCGGATATTTCTGGTTGCTATCCAAGCTATCGCTGTCGTGTATCTGGTGAGTTCTTAAAATGAGAAACCAATTGCCAGAAACCCGGGCCGGATACCGATGTCGACATTGAAACCGGAGTCCCACAGCCAACGGTATCCAGCTAGAAACGTGCCTTGTGATTCCTGGACATCGTATATACAGGCATCATTTCCGCTCACCATTTTGTTTTGTACTGAAGCGAGGCCCAGATACCAGCCATCTGAAGCGGGTTCAAAAAAGTATCGCCCAGAGATATAATGGGTGTCCCATTCTGCGTCACATACCCCATATATTGGATCTTCCATTCTGATTCTTTTCGGAAACAGGCTGTACATCAGGCCTACTGCGCCGATCTGCGCCTCAATTTCACCACCTGTTGGAAAAACCCGTGCTGACAGACGGGGGGCTTCCGCCGGAGTGGCAGAAAGCGGCAATGCCGTCATGCAAAGCAGAAAAACGGCGCAAACCGCCCTTGCTTTTTGAGAGAACAGGGTTCCATATTTCCTCATGACCGACCTCCTTTTTAATTGTTTTGGAAAAAATCATCCCCCTAATTCTGCGCATATTAAATAAACATTAAATGCAGGGCAAGTGATTTCATTAAAATGGACTGCTTAAGGGAAGGGGGCGTCAGTGGCAGATCATGAAGGGCGTCTGCTGGAGGACCATGCTCACCTCGTCCAGCCCGCTGAGCTGCTCCACGGTGGCCGTGGGATTTTCCGGCAGTTCCACCACCATCACGCCGGGAAAGATGCCCTCGTCCAGAAACCGCACCTGGGGAAAGCGGGCCAGCACGGCCCGCTGCTCGGTCCGGCTGAGTCCCTCATCGAAGAACACCACATAGATTTTCTCCACTTTCTCAGCGGCCCTGGTCGTGGTGGCGGTCCCCGGAGCAGTTCCAGCCGCTTCCGGGGGGGAGTGGGTGGCCTTGGGAATGTTTCCCGTGACCACCATCCAGGTCAGCAGTCCGCTGACTCCCAGCAGCAGGGATAAATAAGTGATTATGAGCCAGGGAAGGTTCTTGAGGATTTGCATTGTCATGTCGGTCCAAAAGGGTCTGCCAGATGAGCTTTAATAATTCTGGGCCTTGGCGGTGCCGTGGGTCAACATGAAAATTCAGGGTGGGATGGAATGCGCAAAACATCCTGCCATGGTGACCCGCCAGGGTGACCTGCCAGGGTGACCTGCCAGGGTGACCTGCCAGGGTGACCTGCCAGGGTGACCTGCCATGGAGGCCTGCCATTGCCGCCAATAGCCGCCAAAGCCCATGGCACCAGGGGTTGGCCCCCTATGGAATGGCCTGTTGAATGGCCTGGCGGAGGGCCGTGCGCATTGCCTCCAGGGGAGCGGGTTTTCCAGTCCAGAATGTCCAGGCGGCCGCGCCCTGGTGCAGCAGCATTCCCATCCCGTTGGCGGTCCGCAGGCCCAGCCGGCGGGCCTGGGCCAGCAGGGGTGTTTCCGGCGGGGAGTAGATGATGTCGCAGACCGCCTCGCGGACCTGGAGGCCGGCCAGATCAACCGGTGCGCTCCCATCCTTCATGCCCACGGTGGTGGTCTGAATGAGCAGGTCCGGGGCCAGCCCCTCCAGTTGTTCCAGGCGGCAGGATTCCACATGCCGCTCAGGGTGGGCCTGCCGGCAGTCTTCGGCCAGCAGGGCGGCCCGCTCCGGGGTGCGGTTGGCAATGACAAGATGCCCGGCTCCCGCGTCCAGCAGGGCAAACGCAATGGCCCGCGCGGAGCCTCCCGCACCCAAAATCAGCACCCGGCGCGACCGGGGATCGAACGCCAGGTCCTCCTCCAGCGAACTGAGCAGCCCCTGTCCGTCGGTGTTGGTACCCAGCAGCCGCCCCTGGTCTGCCCGCACGGTGTTCACCGCGCCAATGGCCTGGGCCTGGGGGGTGATTTCGTCCAGCAGGGGCAGCACTTTCTGCTTGTGGGGAACGGTGAGGTTGAAGCCCCGGATTCCTGCGGCGCACAGTCCGGCCACGGCGGTTTCCAGCCGCGCCGGGTCCACCGGAAAGGCCACATAGGCCGCATTGATTCCGGCAGAAACAAAGGCCGCGTTCTGCATGGCCGGCGAAAGTGAATGCTCCACGGGAAAGCCCAGCACACCATACAGGGACGTGGAACCGGACAGGACCGGCGCTGCGCTCACTCGTCTTCCTCGAATTTGTTATTGATCAGGCGGCGGACTTCTTCAAGGGCGACATCCTCATCGCTGCCCTCGACGACTATCTTCAGGCGGGTATCCTTGGTGCCGGCAAGCATAAGCACTTCCATTATGCTTTTGGCGTCTGCCTGCTCACCGTCCTTCTGGATGGTGATGGCGGAGTGGAACTGGTTGGACAACTGCACGAGCTTGGCAGCAGCCCTGGCATGAAGGCCCAGTTTGTTGATTATCACTATGCTGGCGGTCTTCATTTTCCGCTATCGCATTTAGGATCCCTTTTACCAAAAAGGGGGTTGGCTTCCGGTGTGTCCGGTGTCGCCCTGGGCTGCTGTTGGTCCGCCGGGCTTCAAACAGCCCGGCGAAATTTGTCTGTACAAAAAGTATCAGGCGGAGGTGGATTCGGCAACCTAGATCGGAACCCGGGGCCGCCTGTCAGGCCAGGATGCTCTTCAGCGCCGCCGCCTTGTCGGTCTGCTCCCAGGTAAACTCAGGGCCCACGCGGCCAAAGTGCCCGTAAGCCGCGGTCTTCCGGTAGATCGGGCGCAGCAGGTTCAGGCTGGTGATGATCTCCGCGGGCTTGAGGCCAAATACCTCGCGCACCGCTTCACTCAGCTTTTCCTCGTCCACGTTGCCTGTTCCGAATGTGTCCACCATCACCGATACCGGCTCGGGATATCCGATGGCGTAGGCCAGCTGCACCTCGCAGCGCTTGGTAAGCCCGGCGGCCACGATATTCTTGGCCACATAGCGGGCCATGTATGCCGCGCTGCGGTCCACCTTGGAGGGATCCTTTCCGGAGAACGCCCCCCCGCCATGGCGTCCCATGCCGCCGTAGGTGTCCACCACTATCTTGCGGCCGGTCAGGCCCGCATCACCCATGGGGCCGCCCACCACAAATCTTCCCGTGGGGTTGATCAAAAAGCGGGTCTTGTCAGTCAGGAGGTTTTCCGGGATAACCGGGCCGATTACCTTGGCCCGCACATCGGCCTCCAGCTGCTCGCGGGTTATGTTCTCGGCGTGCTGCGTGCTGATCACCACCGTGTCCACGCTCACCGGGTCGCCATCTTCATAGCGGATGGAAACCTGGGACTTCCCGTCTGGGCCAAGGTATCCCAGCACGCCATCGTGGCGGACCCGGGCCAGCCGTTCGGTAAGGCGGTGGGAAAGATGGATCGGCAGCGGCATCAGGGTGTCGGTCTCGTCGCAGGCGAATCCAAACATAAGGCCCTGGTCTCCAGCGCCCTGTTCACCATAGAGCGCGGTGTCATGGTTCACGCCCTGGGCGATGTCTCCTGACTGCTTGCCCACCGAGACCATTACGCCGCAGGTCTTGTAATCAAAACCCTTGTGACTGTCGTCGTAGCCGATTTCGCGGATGGTGTTGCGGACGATGTTCTGGTAGTCGACCTGGCCTTTGGAAGTGATTTCTCCGGCCACCACCACGAATCCGGTGGTGGTCAGTGTTTCGCAGGCCACACGGGAGTGGGGATCCTGTTCCAGGTATGCGTCCAGAACGGCATCGGATATCTGGTCGCACATCTTGTCCGGGTGTCCTTCGGTGACGCTTTCTGAGGTGAAAACCATTTTTTTCATGCTAGCTTTACTCCGTGGTTGATATCGTTGCTTTCAGCTTCAGCCGGAGGGTGTTCTGCCGGCGCATATCCGGTGTTCTCAGGCTGGCCAGGCAATTTCCGGATGTATGAACATAAGTGGTGCTGTTTGTGGCCCGTTCTCAGTCAGTTTGCCTGCCCCGTGTCAACGGTGCTGTGCAATCCGTTCTTCCGATTAGCCCGGTTGCGCCAAACCTTGCAAGCCCAGTGACAGCAGCCCAGTGACAGCCTTGAGCCCTGAGAGAAAAGTCCGGGTGGCCCGCCTGTACCGGATCGCCCCCTGACCGCTGTT
>JAOUPZ010000279.1 GCA_029879595.1 Deltaproteobacteria bacterium
ACCGGGCGACATTCTGGAAATGGAAATCGAGCAGGTGGGACGGGTCAGTTCCAGCGTGGCCCGCTGAGGCCGTATCGGAAGCCTCTGCCCGGCGGCCTGACTCCGCCTTAATAAGGGGCTGGGGTGTCAGGGGCTGTGAGGGCAGCGCGGTCGCGCATTGACAAAACCGTCGGGAATTTTTAAACTTTATAGTTAATGAATATGAATTCACCACATTCGCCTCAGCCTGGGGCCGGATGGGTCGGGCGGTTGCCAACAGCCCGGTGAATATCTACCTACTGGAGACCAAGGAGAAACAAGATGCCGATATACGAGTACCTCTGCTCGGCCTGCGGAGAAGAATTCGAGGCCATGCAAAAGTTCTCCGACAGTCCGCTGGATACCTGCGAAGCCTGCGGCAAGAAAGGCCGGGTGGCCCGCAAGATATCCCTGAGCGCCTTTCAGCTGAAGGGCGGCGGGTGGTACAACCAGGGCTATAACGGCGGCGCCGGTGGATCCAGCGGCAGCGGAGGCGCGTCCGCATCCTCCGGGGACGGGGGAGGCTCCGGGGAAGCCAAGTCCTCGCCCCCTGGCTGAAAGCCGGGCGGAGCCTGCAGCATCTAGTCTGGATGCATTCAACCCGGGCCGCGGGGATGACAACAGCGGCAAGAATTTCCGGATGAACCAGTGCCACAAGACGTGCAGGCGGAGCCCTGCCCCGAATGCCGGGGGTCATGCGCCCGGGCGGGGTCTGCTGGCCCGGGCCCGCATCAGCGCGTGAGCAGCACGGCTGCCTGGGCGGCTATGCCCTCGCCGCGCCCGGTGAAGCCCAGACCCTCGGTGGTGGTGGCCTTCACTGAAACGCGGTCCTGTTCCAGGCCGGTCAGCCGGGCCAGATTGGCTCGCATATCCGGGATATGAGGGGAAAGTTTAGGGCGCTGGGCAATGATGGTGCTGTCCAGGTTGGCAAGGTGCCAGCCTCTGGCCCGTACCATTTCCATGGTTTGGCTCAGCAGGATGGAACTGTCGGCGCCGCTCCAGCGTGGGTCGTCCGGGGGGAAGTGCTTTCCCAGGTCGCCCAGGCACAGCGCGCCCAGCAGGGCATCGCATATGGCGTGTAACAGGACGTCGGCATCGGAATGGCCCATGAGGCCAAGGGGGTATTCGATATCGACGCCGCCGATTATCAGGCGCCGTCCCTGGACCAGGGCGTGGACATCGAAACCTGTTCCTATTCTGAAATCACTCATGGGACGGAGCCCCTGGGCTGTGGTCTGGTTGCCGGCAGCCTGCCGGTTTGGGGAGGCGGGGGGAGGCATCTCACGCCTTCCGGGAATATTCATCATAATGATTGCCGCTGATAAATGCACCCCGTGTCCTGCCGGGTTTTTAGCTTACCAGCCGGGTTATCGGCAAAAAAATGGAGACGAACAATTATCATGACAATCAAGCTGCCAAAAAAAATACTCCAGGAACTCGACGAGTTGGCCGAGGGACTTATCAAGGAACAGGCCGAGGAGCGCGAAAAAATTCTGGGCAAGCTGATCCGCTATGAACAGTCGGGCAAGGTTCCGCTGCCCGCTATTCTGGTCATGGCGGACGCGGAGGTTCTGCCGATTTCTCTTTACGCCATCGGCGCCCTGGGGCGCAATGGCGAGCCCCAGGCGGTGGACAAGCTGGTGGCCCTGTTGGAAAAGAACAGGAATGAGTCGGCGCTTTTGCTGGAGACCATAGTGGACGCCCTGGGCGAGGCGGGCTCCGCCAGGGGCGCGCCGTCGCTGCTGGGGTTGCTGGGCCTCCGGCCCATTCCCACGGGCTGGCGGGCGCTGCTGGACAGGCTGCTGGCCAATTTCCGCAAATCCGGCGGGCAGGAACCCCAGCCCGAACAGCAGAACCCTCTGCTGCGTCTGCCGGTGATCAGGGCTCTGGAAAAGATTGCCGACCCCGGCTCCACGGCCCAGTTGGGGGTGTTTCTGGACGACCCGGATCCCCTGGTGCGCTGGCATACCATGCGGGGGATAGCCAAATGCGGCCTGACCAGCTTCAATGACCGCCTGCGCCGGATGGCCGAGCAGGACGACAACGAGATCGTCCGCGACATGGCCCAGATTGCCCTGGACGGCATGGGCTCCAGCCAGGGGACGCCGGGAAACTGAAAGCCGGAGGGGGGCAGCCGGCAGCCGGTGGTGTATAATAAAGGTGCGGGAACCCGCCGAGTGGCTCCCGCGGGCCTGTGCTCCCTGGATATACACCTGGAGGACCCGGACATGAAACATCCACAACAGGAAAATGCGGGGAAGGGAATCTGGCGGCTGTTCTGGGACTGGCTTGCCGCCAGGCTCAGCGTATCGCCCCACAGGGTGCCGCCGCGCCCCCCCATGGCGGGGGATGCGGGCCAGCGGCGCCATATCGAAAAAATGATGGAAATGGATTCACGGCACGTCGGTCGCTGATTATTGGTGGGGCCGAAGCGGTTTTTTGCAGCTAACCGGTTTTTCAGGCAGCCTTGGACATCCCCGAAAATCACCGTGGTATTTACGGAAAACGATAAAGATATTTCATTGAGTTTTCCTTGACATCCTTTCTGTCTTTGGCGTAAATGAATATGATTCAAAAAAGGATGGTCTGCCGAAGTGAATGGCCGTTCAAAAACAATATGAGGTAAAGCATTGTTTTGACAGGCCAAGACCGCGAGCGGATCTGGGTTCTTCAAAGGAGAGTGTAAAGGAGTTATTTCAAGGAATTTTCTGGCGGGTAGGAAAGCCAGGGAATTCGCACCGAAAACCAAGGGGATTTATTTCAGGCTAACAGGTTATCAAGGGGCAGAACGATTGCTCAGCCTGGCTATAAATGCCTTAAACCAGGTGTAATCCCGGGCGGACACAAGTTCGCTCAAATTGCAAAAGGCCCTGTTTGTTGCGGGGTCTGCCAAACCGGGCAGGGGGGCACCTTGTCCGCAGAGGATGATCAAGGAGATTGATAATGAAAGGAAAGATCTTTAATAAACTGTTCGGCAATTTGCTGGTAGCCCTGCTGGCCGCCACGTTGCTGACCGCTGGTTGTGATGAAGAACAAAAGGCACCGGAAGTCAATGTTGACACCGGCAGCCAAGCCTCCGGGGTGGAAGCCACCTCGGCCTTCCTGTCCCTCAGCGGCCGGGTTGTGCATGAAGTCCAGGATTCCGATGGTCCCAGCGATCTTCCCCAGTACGCGGGAGTGGCCGGAGCCCGGGTCTATACCTACATTGGCGGCGGCATCAAGCAGGCCACCACCAACGCCGACGGCTTCTTTGAAATCACCGGCATCCCCTGGGTGGTTGACGGCCTTCGCGAGAACGACAACCTGGTCGACACCTGGGGCTGGGAGCTCAATGTGTACGTGGACGCCCCCGGATACATCCTGGATTGGAACTGGGGTATTATCGACTACTTCACGGTCAACATCGGCGAACTGGCCGGCAAGACCAAGAGCGGCGGCGTGATCACGGTGGGCAACGTGATCGTGTATGGTTCCAATTACCCGCTGACCTTGACCTCCAACCTGATCCATGAGTCCCCCTCGCTGATAAGCAATCACCTTGCGTGGGGCGATACCCTGAATGGCAATGTCAATGATGTGTACCTGAAGGATGGCGCGACCAACATCACGCTGACCTTCAACTACCCCATTGACACCACCTACACGGGTAATACCTTTGTGGAGATGTTCGACCCCATGGGCGTCCCGGTGGCCTACACGGGAACCTGGGACAGCACCAAGAAGATCTTTACGATCAACCCGGCTGCCAACCTGGTGGGTGACAACGATTCCAACACCAAGTATGCCATTTACATCCGCGAGATCGTGCGGGCCTTCCGCACCATCGGCTCCAACGAGTCCATTGAGGAACTGCGTGACGTGGTCATCCACTTCAACGTGCTCAAGGACACCAAGGACACCCCGCTGGCCAGCCCGGTTGTTATGGTTGCCCCGCAGGACTGGGACGCCGATGACTGGTTCATCGATGACTGGATGGAAATCGGCGGTCAGGATGTGAACGGCAACATGGAAACCTGGGGCTGGTCCTTTGGAAGTCCCTGGAACATGGATGAGGGGAGTACCCCCATCATGTTCGACGCCAGCAATAATCCCGGTGCTGTTTATTATGAACTCCTGTTCCGCAGCATGGCCGATAACACCATCGGCGAGTGGGAAGTGTGGGATACCTACTGGCCCGAATGGGATGCCGATCCCATTACCGGCATGATCTACACCGACATAGAAGTTGCCTGGATGGCCGGCTGGGAGTTCTCCCCCGGGGAGGAAGTGCATGTGCTGGTGACCTCAGTTGACGTGGACGGCAACAAGTCCAAGATTTCCGCCTCCACCCCGCTGGTGTTCAC
>JAOUPZ010000280.1 GCA_029879595.1 Deltaproteobacteria bacterium
ATTGATGCTCACCCAGACCGGATTGCCGCTGAGGGTGTAGGAGTGGCTGTCCCCCTCGTCCACATCCGTCAGGGTGGCGCTGAAGCTCAACGAACCGCCCTCATCCACCGAGGCCGTGGTGCTGCCACTCAACGAGGGGGCGTCATTCACCGGTAAGATGGTGACGCTTGCGGTGCCTTCCACACTATTTCCTGATTGATCCGTGGCGGAAAAGCTGAAACTGTCCATGCCGTGCACATTGGCACTGGGCATATACACCAGTTGGTTGTCCACAACGCTGGCAGTGCCCATGGCGGGCAGGGTGGTGCTTGTGATGGCGAATGTGTGGGTATCATTGGTATCAGCATCCACAACCAAGGGGGTCTCCCCCTCGCTGGCGGTATCCTCATTGGTGGTGATGCTGGCGGTTGCGCTGCTGGGAGCGTACGGCACATCGTTCACGGTAATGCTCAGGGTGTGCGTTGCGGAAAGGGAACCCTGATCCGTCACGGTAATTATCAAGCCTTCCGTGGTGCCGATGTTTGCCTCGACCGGGGTGCCGGTCAACTCTCCCGTATCAGGATTGATGCTCACCCAGACCGGGTTGCCGCTGAGGGTGTAGGAGTGGCTGTCCCCCTCGTTATCCAGGTCCACATCCGTCAGGGTGGCGCTGAAGCTCAACGAACCGCCCTCATCCACCGAGGCCGTGGTGCTGCCGCTCAACGAGGGCGCATCCGGTACCGGGGTAATGTCGATGGTTGCGGTGACTGTGGCGCTGGAAACCTTGCCGTCATTCGCATAAAAAGTGAAAGTATCCCGCCCTGTTTTATTCGCAGAAGGGGTGTAGGTGGCGACATTGCCATTGATGATCACATTTCCCTTGGCAGGGTTGCTTTCAACATTAAAAGTCAGTTCATCACCATCGGCATCGGTGGCTTCCAGAATAATATCCAGGCCGGCAGTATTATCCTCGGGAGTGACCGCTGAAATTTCAACGGCAACAGGCGCATTGTTCAAATCTTGCTGGTTTTTACTGCCTCTGCCGCTATTTTCATCTTCGCTACAACTGCTTAACGCCAATATGGTGGTGAAAAAAAGAATCGGAGTTTTTATGTGTGATGCCAAATAGTCATTAAAATTAAAGTTCATTTTTTTTCCTTTATCTCCCTGGCAGGATATTCATGCCCGTTTTTGATGATGGTTTGCCCTTCTTTAAAACAAGAAGATTCTTAATAATGGTACCCACGGAACAGGAAACCGCTTTTTCGAATGCGACAATCATTTATATAATCGCGACAACCTGGCACTAGATGCCTTCAAACCACAACCTTGCTGCGTGAACAGACCCGACCCCTTTTTATTGTTTCGATTTTTTGCTTTTGCTTTGGCTGGGCCGATCAAGGAGGAGCGGCATGGCAAAGAAGAGATATACGGCCGAGCAGATCATAACGAAGCTGCGTGTGGCGGAGGTGGTACTGGCCAAGGGGAGGTAGTGCTGGCCAGTCTTGTACGCAAACAGGTGTTCTGGAGCAGAATTAACAGCCGCTGGCGCAAAGGATATGGCAGGTTACTGCCCTGCTGCGTCGCCAGTGTTATTCACGGGACTGTGGGGGGTAGACAGCAGCCCAGCCCGGTGCCCCGTGGGCGGGATAGCTGGATTCACGCACACAGCCCTGCTTCAGCTCCCGGAGCGGATAAAAAGTTTCACGCCAGAAAATACCCCCTCTCAACGTGGCCATGGTGGCGCTCATGATCAGCGCAGCCACAAAAATCAGAACTGCCAGTGGCGCTGCCAGACCCTCCAGCCCTGGAAACCAAACAGGCTTTTCAGCGGGAAACATTTTCCACACCGCTACCCCCAAAATGCTTATTGGAGCCAGTCCACCCAAAAGGGCGGGAAAATAATATGCCCAAGAGGGCGGAATCTGCCATATCTGGTTTTGGGCTCCGGAAGCCAACAGCAAGCCCACCCACGGTGCCAGAACAGATAAACTCAGGAAGAAGCTTCCGCTAATCACCACTGCCCATCGCCACTCGGTCCCGGCGAACAGGTTTTTCTGCAAGCCCTTTAAGGAGGCCCTGAATCCAGGCTGCCAGCGAACCGATACCAATCCCCCGCCCGATGCAAATCCCTGGGCGACGCCTCCGCGCCGTAACAGCAGGCCGAGCTTCACATCGTCCAGCACCTCCATGGCCAGTGGCCGGTGCCCACCAATTTGCTCATAATCACTGCGTCGAACCAGATTGAAGGCACCGAGGCCCACATAGGCCCTGGAACCGGGGGTTTGCAGCCTCCACAGATTGAAGTTCAGCGAAAACAGAATTCCAAAGGTTGCCTGGAAGGCCCGCTCCAGTCTTCCGCGCGTGATCATGCGGGGGCTGACAGCCAGATGTCCCAGGCCATGGAACTCCGCCAGCTTTAAAGCCCTGAGGACAGCAGATGGTTCAAACGACACATCCCCATCGGTGAACAGCAGCCAATCTCCCTTTGCCTGGGTGGAAGCCAAATGACAGGCATGGTTCTTCCCCAGCCAGCCTTTTGGCAATTCTTTCACATGAATAACTTCAAGCCTGGGGTTCTTCCGGCTCAACTCCACCATTTTCTCCCCCGTGGCGTCATCCGAGCGGTCATTGACAGCAATCACTGACAGCTCAATGCCTTCCTGAGCCAATAGTGAGAGGAGGCACTTTTCAATGGCTCCTGCCTCATTACGGGCAGGCACAATGGCGGTAACTTTTGGAAGCGATTCCCCGGTTGGATTGGGCACCGGGAAAGTTTCAAGCTCAGGTGTTACAAGCTTTATGCGAACCAAGAAACCGAAGGCGATTAACCAGCCACCTGCACAGCCCCATAGCACAAGGGAGATTATCACCCCCTCAAAATATTCGATCATACTGGCAAAGATGAAGAAGGCTTGGAGAAAGATTGATATTCAAAGCGCGTCCGGCAGGACTCGAACCTGCGACCGTCGGATTAGAATTTATATCAGCAGGATACGCAGCAACACCCCACAACAGACAATCGCAATTATTTTCGTGACTTAGCATAGTTCGTTTGTCGCCGGGTGATGCCGTTTTTGGCGGTTATTTATAACGAAGTGGCGCATATTAGGCGCATGAAACAAGATTCTGAACTGACCTGCCCCCGGTTATTGTACCACTTGATAAGTTAGTCCGGCGGGATACGAACCCCTTGCCGGGAACATCCAGGTTGCCAAGGCCTCAGGTGCAGGGGGCCTATACCCAAGGGCGCTGTGTGGCCTGATCTGGTTGTACTCCTTTCTCCACTGCTCGATTATGATCCGAGCTTCCTCCAGGGTATAGAAGATTTCACGTTTGAGCACCTCGTCTCCCAGGGTGCCATTGAAACTCTCATTGTAGCCGTTCTCCCAGGGACTTCCCGGTTCGATGAACAGCGTTTTTACTCCGACCTTTGCCAGCCAGTCCCGGACTGCGATTGCCGTGAATTCCGGGCCGTTATCCGAGCGGATATGCTCGGGCGGGCCGTGCTGAATGAACAACTCTGTCAGTTTAGCCAGCACGTCATCTGAGCGAAGCCTCCTGGCCACATCAATGGTCAGGCATTCCCGGCTGTGCTCGTCTATGATGGTCAGCATTTTCAAGGGCCTGCCATCATGGGTACGGCTGGCCACGAAATCGTATGACCACACGTGGTGCCTGTGTGTTGGCCGCAGCCTAATGCATGATCCATCGTTGAGCCACAACCTTGACCTCTTGGGCTGCTTTTTGGGTACTTTCAGCCCCTCCCTGCGCCAGATGCGCTCCACCCGTTTGTGATTTACCAGCCAGCCCTGACGGCGCAGCATAGCGGTGATTCGCCGGTAGCCATATCTGCCAAAGCGTTCCGCAAGGCGGGTAATGTCCCGGGTCAGCGCTTCCTCGTCATCGGCGAGTCTGGGCTCATGGCGCTGGGTTGATCTGGCCTGACCCAAAACCTTGCAGGCCCTTCGCTCAGATACGCCCAGCTTTGCCCTGGCCTTTTCCACAAACCTCCTGCGCCGGGAAGGGCTCAGAAGTTTCCCCGTGCAGCTTCCTTTAAAATCAGCTTGTCCAGGGTCAGGTCGGCCACGGCCTTCCTGAGACGGGTGTTCTCTTTTTCCAACTCCTTGAGCCGTTTGGCCTGCTCGATCTTCAATCCGCCGTACTCCCTGCGCCAGCGGTAGTATGTCTGCTCAACCACTCCTATCTGCTTGCAGGCCTGGCCAATGCTGCCCCCCTTGGCCAGCACAACCTCAACCTCACGCAGCTTCGCTATGATCTGCTCTGCCGTATATCTCTTCTTTGCCATGCCGCTCCTCCTTGATCGGTCCAGCCCAAACTATAACTCAAAAACTGGAACGATCTAAAGGGGGCAGGTCAG
>JAOUPZ010000281.1 GCA_029879595.1 Deltaproteobacteria bacterium
ACGCTGGCGTCTCTGTCCTTGCCGGCAAACCCCCGTACTTCTGCGATGAAGGCCAAAAACTCGTTCACGGTCATCTCGGAATATGACGGAGCACTCTCCGGCAGATATCCGATCTGGCTGCGCACCTCCAGGGGGTCGTTAAGAATATCCTTTCCACCCACAACAACGGTGCCCGCGGTGGGCTGGATGAATCCGGTGATAATTTTCATGGTTGTCGATTTTCCCGCGCCGTTTGGCCCGAGGAACCCCAGCACCTCTCCCTTGGGAACATGAAATGAAATGCCGTCAACCGCCTTGATATCACCGTAGTGTTTTACAAGTTCCTTAACATCAATCATCTGCTGTCCTTGAGTAGCAATAGTTTTCCCCGCAAAGGGGTATCAGTTATTCAGCTCCCGCCTTTCCCGGGAATAATTAAATCCAGGTTGTCCGCGGGGAGTCCTGGATTGAAGAACACCGCTTCTCATCCGGTATCATTTTCGTCCGCAAGAGAAAATTCGCCGGGAATAGAATACCAGGGAGTGTTCCTGCCTGTGTAATTATAAATCGGACGAACCAGGAATCCGGTCCGGATACTGCCGGCACCCTATTTTTTCATCCCCTACGATTTTGTAGCGGTTTTCCCGTCTTGGCTCAATCCTGAAATACTAACAGGCACATGCCGCATAATAAAGCCTTTTTCTTCATTCCTGGCCACAGGCCTGGAATTAAAAAAAAAGCTCTACACCCGGAATTGATACAGAAAGGGATGATCCGGTTCAAACGGGTTGGCAAGGTTCGACTACAAGCCATCTCGAAATAAACAATTTGAAGGCTTTGCCCCCAAACCTCCAGCAGGAGCCATGGCCCCCTGCACCTGCTTTAACGGAGCGGAAAATGTATGCCATTGTATTAATGGCTGCTATTGGGGAGAAGGATTTCGCCAACCCCTTCGCGGCGTGCAGCTGGCATTATATGCCATGGCTGCCGCCGGAATGAGGGCAGTAATACAAGGAGGATCGCCTAGGAATGTTCGCAGCCGGGTTCCATTATGCTGACCACTGCCGTGACTTCCCCACGCTCATCCTTGAGGGGGATCTTGAGCAGCGAACAGGACTTCAGGTGGGATTCGGTGTGGTCGGCAAAGGCAATGGGAACGCAAAGCGGTGAACCCGACCTGATGACTTCCTCATCGGAAATACCGACAAAGGTGCGGGCGACATCACCAAGCCCTGAGAATTCACCGGATGAAAGGCTATCCTGACATTCCTGCCGTGACAACCCGGAAAGTGCGGCAAAGGCGTTGTTGACCTGCAGGAACCTCCCCTGGGAATCCCTTAGGAAGACAGCCTGGGGCAGTGAGTTCACCAGTTGCTCGTGCTGGCGCAGCGAGAGCCCCTTTTCCTTGAGCAGTTCGCGGCCCAGGATGGTTGAATCCAGGATTTCCGCCAGGTTTTTGAGCATCCTGTGCTCATGATACATAAACCTGTCGGGCTGTTTTTCTTTGTCATGGCCCTGATAGGCGACCATGATTTCCCCCCGCGTCACTCCGTCCGTAGCCAGCGGGACTGAAATGGCCTGCACGCCATGGGGTATGCTGCCGTTCTGGTAAATCTTTCCGTCCAGTTCTATCCGGATATGCACCTGCCGGGAGCCTGAGAAACCGGATGGAAGAATCCGCACGGTTTCCCGGAGAAGATCATCGGTTTCCAGGGATGAGTTGACCGCGATGGCGGATATATCCAGCAGGCAGTTCATCTGCTTGAGCCGGGTATCCAGTTCAGCGGCCCGTCCATCTGCATGACCGTTTATAGTCTGGTTTTCGGAATGACTGCCGGCCAGGGAGTCCAGATTGGCCTGCCGCCAGTGCTTGTTTTCCACCCTGTAGGCCAGGATAACCGAAACCGTGAGCAGGGTGGACAGAACCAGCCCATAGGCCAGCAAGCCGGTGGAATAATCGTATTTTTTCAAATTGCCCGAGAATACGGGCATGATCCGCCAGACAGAGCCTCTGAGCGGGATTTCCTGACCCAACTCTTCCATCCTGGGGTCAATATGATCATCGGGAATACCTTTGTTCGGCCAAAGCCAGCGCCCCCCACTGGTAATTCCGAAGCTCATCCCGGGAACCATTTCAGAAGGATCAACCAGAAACAGATCAAGCAAGGCATCACTTTTGAAAATGCTGACCATAAACCCGGCGGGCCGGTCTGAACTGTGGAGTGGTATGGCGGCCAGCAGGAGTTGATTTTCTCCCCCTATTTTCATGGGGCGGGAAAGGGCGAGGCCTCTCCTGACACTGACCATTTTCAGGAATGAAACGACTTCCGGATTGTTCAAAAGTTCTGTTTGGTATTTATCAGGCGGAGTGTCCAGAGGATGAATCACACTAACCTGATTATCCGGGAGAATATGAAGCACCGATTCCAGGCCCTGCTGATAATACATTGATACAACCCCGATGGCGCTTTCCTTAAGTTCCCCCCAGTCGTGGTGTTCCTCCCAGTGCAGGGCCGTTGACTCCATGTGGATCAGCCGCAGTTCCATCTGGTCTCTGATGTAACTGGCTATGGAAGAGATGTTGAAACGGATGGAACGCCTGAGATTGACATCCTCCAGCCCGCGTTCGGCCTGCCAGAGGATGACAATCGCAATGAGGGAGCCCAGCCCGACGCTAACGGGCACCCAGCCGGCCAGCCTGCTTTTCATGCGGTTGTCTGCCCACATGGCCCAGGCCACTATCGTTCCACCGAGCACGGTGATGGAAAGTGAAACCTGCCAGGGTAGCCTGTATAGGGCGAAGTCCCAGCGTTGAATTTCAGGTGCCAGCAGGGATACGCCCAGCAGGCTGCCCCCCACGGCAAGCATCATTGAGCCGGAAAACCCGGAAATTCTGCGGGCGAATTTTTCCTGTGCCCACTTGGGCAGCATAAAGTTGGGCCCCTTGGGCCAGGCCACCAGCCCCAGGATTATCAGCAGGGCAAACAGCCCGGTGGAGGGGGCCAGCAACGTTGTGGTGAAAAAATCGGAGAAAGATTCGGCGCCCGCATGGAGTCCGGCAGCCGTGCCTGCATCAGCCAGTGACCGCGGTCCATCCAGGGGGGCTGCAAATGATGTGGTTGCTCCGGACAGAAAAAGTACGCTCGCAGGAATCAGCAATGCGGCTCTGGAAATCAAACCCCCGGGATATTGTGTCAGACTGATTTTTGCTGCCGAAAATATACTGAACAGCAGCGAAAATACCCGTTTTGTTGGTCGGGTAAGTTGGCTGATAACATTTTTGCCAGGGATGGCAGAAGATGTTGTGTGGGACATCTTACAACCCTTTGTTCATATAACATTAATGCAGGACCCGCTTCTTTGAATCACATTAAAATGGAAATATTTCGGTTTTTATCCCGCCTGGAAGCACACTAAACAAACAACAGGGTTGTTCATTTTGCCTCCCGGGGAACTAGTTGGAGTTTTTTTTACAGCAGTCCCACCGAATATTCCGCTCAAGCTAAAATCACCTGCATATTAAATTATAAAACGACTAATACTGCTAAATGTTCTGCACTGGCCGGTTTTTCACGGGCCTGATAACGGCTGAGTTTTCCGCCGGGCGGCCCTTCGCAAATAATGAATATCCTGCTCTTTCAAAGGCTTATGGCCTAGTGGCTTTCGCCTGTCGGATATTAAAGCATAAATCCGGGTGAAAATAACAGAGAAATATGAATATTAAATATTACCGGCGAATTGGAAAGCCCCCAAAAGATTCCCGGCGGCTGTACCCAGTCCATCAGGTTATGGTGCCGGTGGTCTGTATCCTGCTGAAAACGGAGTGTTGCCATATGGAAAATCCCGCCCTGGTCGCTGAGAAACCTCATAATGACTGGATTGTCCTATCAAAGTCATACCACTGTCAGGCCCATGAAAAACCAAAAGAGTCCCCGGATCCTGGGATCAAAAAAAAATCCGGCTTTTGAAATCAACAGCTTCCCAGGAATGTGTGTTGTTGTATATTCAAGGCAAAAATCCGGTGGCATAATCTGCCGGCGCTACTGATGACATAATCCTTTGCCATTAAATATTAATCCCCGGCAGATGACATTGCTGGCAAAATGGGTTAAATTATAAGTCCTTAAAATTATTCGGCCATATAAAAAAGGGTATCGGCAACATGACTATCTGGCGGGTTCTTTCTAACACTGCAGTGTTTTGGGGGGCGGTATTTTTGCTATTGGGCTCTGCCGTCTCGGTGGAGGCCCAGGTCGCTGTCCCGGATTTCACGGCGGGAACCGCCCGGTTCTTTCTGCCCAAGATAGGCATTTTCAATTCCACTACCATCATCACCGACAATCCTGCCGCCATGCAATGGAGCCGGAACTCTCGC
>JAOUPZ010000034.1 GCA_029879595.1 Deltaproteobacteria bacterium
CTTGTAGGTGAGGGGCTGGGTGAATCCCGGCTCGTCGGTCTCGTTGTGCCCGTGGCGGCGGTAGCAGAACAGGTCCAGCACGATATCGGTGTGAAAGGTCTGGCGGTAACCCACTGCCAGCCTTACCGCGTGCAGCACCATTTCCGGATCGTCCCCGTTAATATGCAGCACGGGGATGTTGAGCATCTTGCACACATCGCTGGGATACAGGAATGAGCGCGAATAGCGGGGCGCGGTGGTGAACCCGATCTGGTTGTTCACGATGACATGGATGGTGCCCCCGGTGCGGTAGCCCTCCAGTTGGGAAAGATTGAGCGTTTCATGCACCAGCCCCTGCCCGGCAAAGGCCGCGTCGCCATGAAGCAGCACGGGGATGATCTCCCGCCCGGCGGTATCGCCGCGCAGGTCCTGCTTTGCCCTTACGTTGCCCTCCACCACCGGGTTGACCGCCTCCAGATGACTGGGGTTGAAGGTCAGCGAAAGGTGGATGTTCTTACCGGAATCGGTGATCCTGTTGGACGAGTATCCCTTGTGGTACTTGACATCGCCGGAGCCTGTCAGTTCATCCAGTTCGGTCACATCAAGAAACTCGGAGAAGATATACTCCAGCTTCTTGTCCATTACATTCACCAGGGTATTCAGCCGGCCCCGGTGAGGCATGCCCATCACCACCTCCACCGCCCCCTGTTCGGCGGCCTCCTCCACCAGCCCGTCCAGCATCACGATCAGCGTTTCCGCGCCTTCCAGTGAAAACCGCTTTTGGCCCACGAACTTGGTATGCAGAAACTTCTCGAACATCTCGGCGTGGGTGAGCTTGGTGAGGATCTTGCGGCGGGTCTGGCTGTCAAACTTTGGCTGGTTCCAGGTGCTCTCCATGGCATCGGCAAGCCAGCGGCGCTGGGCCTGGTTGCGGATCGGCATGTATTCCACCCCGATGCTGCCACAGTAGGTTTTCTCAAGCTGCCGAAGGATATCACGCAGGGGCTGCACGGGTGGGGCCACCAGTGTGCCCGTGGCAAAGGGGCAGTCCAGGTCTCCCTCGCTCAGACCGAAATAGCCCAGGGAGAAATCGGGAGGATCGGTCATGTGAGGCTTGCCCAGCGGGTCAAGGGCGGCCCGGGTGTGCCCGAAGGTACGGTAGGTGTTGATCAGGTTGAACACGGCTGACTGCTTGGACAGGTCGGAGACCTCCCCTTCCAGTCCCTCGCGGTGTGTCACGCCGGGCACGGGAGCCCTGGTAACCGCCACCGAGCAGGGCTCGCAAAAATCCGCATCCTGCGCTCCACCGGCCACCGGGGTCAGCGCCTGGGACTGAAGAGCCTGGGACTGAAGAGCCTGAACGCCGCCGTTTCCATCCACCCCCAGTTGCAGTTCGTCAAAAAAGTTCCGCCACTGGGGCTCAACCGACCCGGGATCGGCCAGATATTCCTCGAATAATTCTTCCAGAAACTCGGCATTCACTCCGGAAATTGCGGTCTGTTTTTCTCCTCGCTCGGACATGGGCTTTTTTTGTCTGGGTGCAGCGTTAGGTGTGATCTGTTTTCAAAGACAGTGGTGGATTCTCCGGGCCGGCTGTCTGGCCCCCGTCGGACTGGCGGCGGTTTGTCCCCTACCTTGTTCTTGTGGGCCTTTCAAGGCGCGGGAACCTGATCGCCCAGTCAACTGATCAGCCTTGTATTATCCTTGAAATTATTTATTAAATCAAGGCTGTCGGCGGATTACATTTCATAGGGACGGTAATTCGACCATCCAAACAACGAACTTGCCCGACAAACATTGACCCTTATGGAGTTAACGCCAGGACGGGATAAAGAGTTCCTCATACCGAACTGTAATAAAAAATAATAAAGCGGGCTCCCGGGTTCTGCACATCAAGGCCCCGGAGAAGCCCTGATTTGAAAAAATTGCGTCGGGTATAATCAGGAAATGTCTGCGTAAACAGGCTGAAGAAAAAGGCGAAACATCAAAAACAGAACGCCCTAGCCCTTGGGCTTCACCATACCCTGGGGCATTATCGCCTCGGAGAAGTCGGCCGCAGTGAAATTGGCCGTTTTCATATTGGCCTCCGTGAAGTTGGCCCCGGTAAATGATGCGCCGGAAAAATCAGCCCCCTGCAGATTGGCCCCGCTCAGGTCGGCGCCCTCGAAGTTGGCGTTGATAAGCTTGGCGCCCTGCAGGTTGGCGCCTTTCATCTTGGCGCTGGACAGGTTGGCGTTGATCATCAGGGAGTCCTTCAGATCGGCATTGTGCAGGAAAACCTCGGTAAGGTTGGCGCCCCGCAGGTCGGTTCCCTTGAGCCCGAAGCCCTTTTCAATGCGGGACTTCACCAGGCCCTTCATCTTCTCGCTGGTATCACGGCCCGACACGGAAATCTCCGTCAGGCGCTGATTGGTGGCCCGCAGTCTTTCCGCCAGCATTACCGAAAAATTCTTGTAGAGCTTGTAGGCCAGCCCCAGGTTGTTTTCCCGCAGGATGGCCTCACGAAGGCTGAGCAGCACGGTCGTTCCCACCGAGGTGGCCCGGGCGGAGCGTGGCGACTGGTCGATGGGCCCCATTTCCCCGAAAAGCTGGCCGTTTTCCAGCACTGCGAGGATCTCTTCTCCCTGGTTTTTCCCAAGGTAGCGGCTGATGCGGATGCCCCCGGCAATGATGATATACATCTTGTCGCCCCGGGTTCCCTCCTTGAAAACTATTTCCTTGTCCTGGTACACCTCGCGCTGGGTGCTCTTCAGGATCTCCAGCATCTCACCATCGTTGAAATTGCGGAAAGCAACGACGTTTTCCTTGAGCTTGTTGAAGATGTCTTTATTTATCTGCATAGCCCGCCTCCCGCGCCAGGGCCGGGATAACACCCAAGGAACCTCCCCCTCCGCCATCCCCTCGTAGTCATAACTCGCATATGGCCTTTTGTGGCTTGACCTGTAAAAGATTCTGTATTTCGCTGTGTCCGGCCAGCCATTCCCACTCGTGATGCTGCAGGGCCACCACCCTGGAATAGTAAAGGCGGGGGCTGTCCAGGTGAAACCGCACGCTGTCCTCCCCGCTGCTTATCCAGCAGGCGGTCCCCTCAAGTCCCGCCAGTCTGCCCGCATCCCTCAAAAGGGATGATACAACCTGGAACCTCCGGTGGACCTTCCTGCTCCATTTGTCTGAAAAGCTTGCAAAATTCTTATTGCGGGAAAGCTTTTTTGCGGTCAACGCCCCGAACAGCCCTTTCACAATCTCCCGCCGGTCATCCATGGGGCCACCTACCATCTTTTCAGGACGTGCAGGATTAACGCCATTCTTATCCAGAGTCCGTTGGCTGCCTGCTCGAAATACATGGCCCGGGGGTTTGAGTCCACCTCCGGAGCAATCTCCATCACCCGTGGCAGCGGGTGCATGATGATAGCATCCGGGCTCATCATCTCAATGTTTTCATTTGAGAGGCGATACTTGTTGTTGGCCGCCTCGTATTCCTTCAGGTCCAAAAAGCGTTCCTTCTGGATGCGGGTCATGTAAACGCAGTCCACCCGCCCCAAAATGGGGTCCAGTTCCTCCACATCAACCCAGCGCACCTGCCGCCGGTCCAGATATTCCTTTATGTCGTGGTGCATCTGGCTGACCTTGGGGGCCACGAAATGCAGTTCCACATCTTTGTACTTGGACAACAGGTAGGTCAGGCTGCGTACGGTGCGGCCATAGCGCAAATCGCCCACCATGGCCACCTTCAGACCGTCTATCCGTCCAAAGCGGCGATGCAGTGTGAACAGATCCAGCAGGGCCTGGGTGGGGTGCTGCCCGGCGCCGTCCCCCGCATTGATGATGGGCACCGGCGATATCTCGGCGGCTCTCTTGGCCGCCCCTATCTCCGAGTGGCGCATCACCAGCAGGTCGGCATACTGGCTCATGATGCGGATGGTGTCCTCCAGGGACTCCCCCTTGGAAAACGATGAGAACTCCCGGGCGTTTTCGGTGGTCATCACCCGCCCGCCCAGGCGGTGCATGGCCGATTCAAAGGAAAACCTGGTGCGGGTGGAGGGCTCATAGAACAGCGAGGCCATGATGTTGCGGCCCAGACCTTCCGGATATCCATCCCGTGACAGACCTTCGGCTTTGGTAAAAAGCTCGCTGATGAACGGTGGATCGAACTGCTGGGATTCAACTATGTGGCGAACCTTTCCCATAGGGGGTGTTATCTCCTTTTACAGAACGTAGTTTGCCTTTGGCGTTCGCGAAATAAAAACCCCTTGCCTATCCGGGTTTTCCGGCAAATGCCCCCATAAATAATCCCGCCGCCCTAATATGGGTGTATACCCTAAATGGCGACGGGGGAAAAGGGGTTAAAAGACTATCCTGCCCGACTTGCTGGACACCCGTGGTGCAACGGGATCCGGCAGACCGGAAGGAGGTCGTCCCCGCCCAGCCCTGCCAGCGGCATTATTCGCCCTCCGGTGGTTGCTTTTGCTGCCCCCCGGATTCCCTGAGCCACTTCAGGCGTTCCTTCAACCGGGCCTCGTAGCCGATGTCATTCGGCTGGTAGAATAATCTGCCCTTCAGCGTATCCGGCAGGTATTGCTGGGACACCCAGTGATGACGGTATGAATGGGGATACAGGTATCCCTTGCCATGACCAAGGCCATCGGCGTCCCGGCTGGGGTCCTTGAGGTGGCCGGGGACTTCTCCGGTCCTTTCGTTCTCCACTGCGGCCAACGCATCGAAAAAGCCCATGGTGGAATTGCTCTTGGGAGCGGTAGCCAGATACAGGCAGGCCTGGGAGAGGTGATAGCGGCCCTCCGGCATGCCCACATAGTCGAAGGCCCGGGCAGCGGCTACCGTGCGCTCCAGCGCCGCCGGGTCGGCCAGACCCACATCCTCCGCGGCGAATATCAGCATCCTCCGCAGGATGAAGCGGGGGTCCTCCCCGGCGTGGATCATCCGGGCCATCCAGTACAGGGCCGCATCCGGATCAGAGCCCCGCAGGGACTTGATGAAGGCCGAGGCCACATCGAAGTGGGCGTCACCCTCCTTGTCATACAGCACCGCCCGACGCTGGATGGATTCCTCGGCCACCGTCAGGTCCACCTCCACCGCCCCCCCGGCCCCGGCGGGGGTGGTTTCCACAGCCAACTCCAGCGCGTTCAGGGCGGCCCGGGCATCACCGTTGGCCACATCGGCCAGATGATTCAGCGCCTCCCCGGATATCTCCACCTTCAGCCGGCCGTAGCCCCGCTCCGCGTCCCGCAGGGCCTGGCGCAGCACCTGCAGAATGTCCCCGGTTTGAAGGGAGCGCAGCTCGAAAATACGCGACCGACTCACCAGGGCCTTGTTGACCTCAAAATACGGGTTTTCCGTGGTGGCCCCGATGAGCACCAGCGTGCCGTTTTCCACATGGGGCAAAAGGGCGTCCTGCTGAGCTTTGTTGAAGCGGTGCACCTCGTCCACAAAAAGAATCGTGCGGCGGGAATGCTGGGCCAGCCGGTCGTTGGAATCCGCCACCACCCTGCGGATATCCGCCACACCGGCCAGCACTGCGTTTAGGCCCTCAAAGGCGGCCCGGGTGGTATTGGCGATGATCCGCGCCAGGGTGGTTTTGCCGGTGCCGGGGGGACCATAGAAGATCAGGGAGGACAGCTGGTCGGCCTGGATGGCCCTGCGCAACAGCCGGCCCGGCCCCAGGATGTGCTCCTGCCCCACGAATTCCTCCAGGGTGCGGGGACGCATCCGCGCCGCCAGGGGAGCCTTTTCCGCCAGGGTCTTCTCGCGGTTATAATCGAACAGGTCCATGACATCCGTATTTCTTGTTCCGCCACCGGGCTATCCCTGCCGGGGTTGATGCCGTCGGCCGGGCGTGTACACCGCGATTATCACGCTAAACCACTGGGATGACCAGTGGAGAACCAGGATTGACCAGGGAGAACTTCCAGAACGGACTGCCAGAACGGACTGCCAGAACGGACTGCCAAGCGCCCGTTTTTTTCGCTTAGTCGCGGCAGAGGCCCTTTATCTGTCCATCGGCAAACATATAATGCAATTGATCAGGCCTTTTGGGGATCGTCTGCCATGATAATCGACCGCCAATAAGGCTGTGACGCGATAACCCGGCAGGCAAAGGAACTGAAAGCCCCTGAAAAACGACGGGTTAACGGCATTTCTCATGCTCATGTACTACGTTGGGATTCATGGCCTGTGGCTTTTATTCGCCTGGGCCGTATTCCATGCCAAAAAGGAGCACCTCAGCCACTGGCATAGGCTGCAATCAGCCATCATGCTGATCTTTTTCACCTTTCTTATCATTGCAATAAGACTGTGAGGACTGTACACAGGGGTACTGGGGGTATGGAAAAGGGACCGGCCTGTTTCAGCTTGCCACTGGAAATACTTTAATGACGGGGGAGGTGCCCAGGAGAAGACTCGAACTTCCACGGTGTTTCCACCACTAGAACCTGAATCTAGCGCGTCTGCCAGTTCCGCCACCTGGGCTGTTGGGACATCAAACAAAAAATCTATCGGGGTATTAGGGCCGTGTCAAGAACAGAAACAAGGGAACAACGCCTATTTGATATTTCCCGCCGAAATGAATTAAAAAATACTGCTCAGGAACGCACCCATTGACGTTGCGGATCGTTATTAATCCAGCGATAATGGGAAAATGGCATGGAAAGATGCCTGCACTGGCTGGAAGACGCCCAGGGAACGCCTTCCGGGAAATACACCGCCGAAATCATTTCCAGGACAACCGGGCTGACCCGGTGGCTGGAACTGACTGCCGGGAACAGGCCGTCAGGGACAGGGACTGGAAGACAGCACCGGAATGATAACCCGCCCCAAAGGTTATTAAATAGAACTTCAAAAAGGGATCACTGATATAACGGGCAGACACATTGCATAACCGGAACATAAGCGGTTCCGGCTGCTCTGAATGAAGCACATCCGTCCGGCGGCAATGCGCCGGAATATTTTTATACATGGAGTACCGGATATGAGTATGGATCCCTCCAAATGGATCCCCTTCGAAAAGCTTTCGGAGCCGACAAGGGAAAGGATAACCACCATATATCCTTATCTGAAGGTGGAGCACTGCGTGTTCCAGGACAAGGAATCAGGGGTGTTCATGAAGCAGACCAACAATGTGAAGATTGAAAAGCTGCTTGACCCCCCCAGGAAAAACCAACCAGCAGTCGCAACTGCGGCGGCGGCGGCGGCGACGACTACGACGACTACCGCCCCCCCCGCCAGGGGAAGAACCAGAAAAGGTTGATGCATGGAAACCTTGGCCGATACCTGGGTGATATGGCTGATCCTGACGATCGTGATAATCGTGGGATTGGTGATTAAGCGGAAGGATCAAAAGCAAGGGGGAGGTCTTTACCAGTCGGCGGATGACTTCTCGGTCAAGGTGATTCTCTTTGGATTCAAAAAGGGAGAGGGGGATCTCTTCCTGGGCTACACCTTTGCCATCCTGACCTTCTCTTTGTTCATCGCCGGTTTTCTGCGGTGGATATTCACCATGATGTGAGAGGCCGCCCCCCCGGGCTGCCATCCGGCAAAAGCCGGTATTACCTGATTACCTGCTGAGGGTTGTCTGTATCTGCAGACGCTCCTGATAGCAGCGGGTCGACTTCTCCTGCTCGCCGAGCTGGAAATACAGCCCCCCGATATTATCCAGCACCTCCAGCAGTTCCTGCCTGCTCCCGGCTTTTTCCAGCACGATCTTCAACTCCAGCCATGCCTCCAGTTGCATTTTCTGGTCTTCGCCTGCCTCGGCCCTCCGGGTGATCATTTTCACAAGGCCCAGATGCTGCCGGGGCTGAATCACAGCCTGGGGCTCACCCCGGGCGTCGCGCCAGCACTCCAGCGCCTCCTGGGCGTTGCCCTGGCCGGCCTCCAGTTCCGCCAGTTCCATCAGGGCCCGGGCCGCCCCCCTGGCATCACCCATGGCCCGGAATACATCTAGGGCCTGCCGGAGCTCCCCGCGGGCCTGCTCCTGCTGGCCAGAGCGCACCATCAGCCGGGCCTGCAGGCACTGCATCCGGGCCGCCTGGATGCCGCGCCCTCCGCGCTCCAGGTATTCCATGTGCTGATTCAGCATATGCTCCAGGCCATCCGGCCCGCCCCCATCCTGTTCGGAAAACATCTCCAGGTTCTCACAGCACTCCACCAGCATGTCCGGGTCCTCCAGTTGGCGGGCCAGTTCTATCGCGGACAGCATCAGGTTGCGTGCGGCCTCCACATTGCCCAGCCCCATGTGGCAACGTCCCAGCAGGCGGTATGTTTCGCCCATCACACTCCATCCATCGGTCGGCCCCAGCAGTTCCAGCGCACGCTCCAGCAGGATGCGGGCCTGCTCCAGATCCCCGTTTTCAATATGAGGCCCGGCCAGCCGTGTGATTCCCTGGGCCAGCAGGACGCCGTCTCCCCGGGCCGCACCTGCGGCGGAAAGGCACTGGTTCAGCAACGCGCTCAGATCCTCCATTCCCTTTATTCCCGCCAGGGGAGCAGCCTCGCTGATGAATCTCTCCAGTTGCAGCCAGTCTCCGTTTTCGGTGAGGAGGGTGGCCACCTCGGCCAGGTTCACCCGCTCCACCGCCAGACGCTGCCAGAACCTCCGGCGCGAGGGAGTCTCTGCCGGGGCCGCTTCATTACGCCAGGAAAACTCCGCCTCGGGCTGCCCTTCCCCACCCCCGGCGCCGGCCCGCCAGGTCTGAAGCTCCCGGGACACCGACCCCAGGTAGGCCTGGTAGGCCCGCAGCAGCCGGGGCTGAAGCTCGGTCAGCAATCGTTCATCGAGCAGTCGGCCCACCAGAAGACGCTGAAGCCGCTGGGGAAGCTGAAGGTATCGCTCGCCATCGAAGGAGTCCACCAGCCCGGCCCATTGCAGGCCCGTCAGGGCCGCCTGCAGGGCCATCGGCTCCAGTCCCGCCAGGGAGCCAAGCACATCGTGGTGTGCCATATCCGGAAAAAAGGAGAGACAGGACAACACCCGGGCCTCATCCCGGCCCAGGGTGTTTAGCAGGCGCTCCAGCAGCAGTTCGATGAACCCGGTGTGTCTCTGGGGGCTGGGACGGGAGAGCACCTCGCTCACCTGGCCCGGTTCCGGCCAGTGCTGCATCCGGCGCAGCAGTCTGGCCGCAAACAGGTCCGAGCAGCAGTGCAAAAGCAGTCCACCCCCGTCCGGGTAGTGCTCCAGTGTCTCCACGAATGCCTCGCCGAACATCAGTTTCAGCGATCGCGGCTCAACGGATTGCAGGTTGATGATCCGCCCCGGCAGCAGGGGTGGGGCGTTGCGGCACAGGATCAACACCCTGGTGGCAGCCGGCAGGGTGGCCAGGGCCTGACAGAAGGCTTCAAATCCCTCGTCCTGCTCCAGCCTGTCCAGGATAAGCAGCCGGCTGAAAGGCCCCCGGCCCTCGGCCTGTGAGACGTCCTCATCCCCGGCGGACCCTCCGCCAAGGCGGGACACCCAGGAAACACCACCAAGCGCTCCACCCGGGTCCACCCCCAGGTTTCTCCCCAGCGCCCTGACAAGCGGCCACCCCGCAGGAGGGGCGGGAGGGATCAGGCCCTCCAGTGGCGCCACCTCATCGGCCTCGGGCAAAAAGTCCCGGCTCTGGATATAGGCCACTTCCGAAAACCTGCGGTGCTGCCGGTGGGCCAGTTCCAGGGCCAGCATGGTCTTTCCGCTGCCCGGCGGCCCCACCAGGAAGGTGAGCTGTGCCCCCTCCCCGTCCCGGCCCTGCCGTGGTCCGGCGTTAATGATCTCAGTCAGTTCCAGCATTTCGGCCCGGCGGTTGAACATTCTGCGCCTGGGGGCCAACCTGGGCGGCGCCGGCATGCTCCTGAAACCGGCAGGGCCCTGCGGAACGGGGCGGGGCGCCGGCTGCACGGGCAGGGGGGGCATCCCCGGGGTGCTTCCACCCAGGGTATGAGTCAGATCACGGTTGAAAATGGCTGAGTTTCCACCGGCGGCATATGCTTCCCCCGGCCTAGTTTCCGGGGGAAGACCGCGGGAATACAGCCGCAGGAAGCTCCAGTCCCACCCTTCCGGAAACCTGCGCTGGAGCCGCCTCACCGCCGCCAGGTGGCTGGCCGCCGTGCCATGGCCGCCCTTGATGTGTCTGACCAGTGTGCGCAGGTAGTCCTGCTGTCGAAGTCGTGCCAGCCGCCCTTCCATCCGGACCACCGCGGTCAGTCCGGCCCGCAGCAGTTCCCGGGCCTGAATCAAGGCGGTGTTCCCGCCGGTGAAACCCAGGGAATCATTGAACACCCCCACCTCCAGGCCCATTTTGGCGCACTGTCTCACACGGGTGGTTATCCACTCCCAGTCTGCCCGGGCCGGGCCGGAATCGTCACCCTCCAGCCACCAGCCGCCTTCCCCGGCAAACCCGGAGTAGAACAAAATATTCGGCAGACCGGCCAGGGCCTGCTCCAGTTCGGCGGGACGGGCGTGTTCCAGCGCCCTGTAATGGCAGGCCGCCTCCAGCGATTCAGGGCCGTCCAGAAGATGGGACAGCGGCGAAATGAACCGCTCCCCGGTCTGCCGTGTCTGGCGGTAGACCTCGCTGGATTCCTTCCGGGTCACCGGACGGGCGGATACACCCAGCAGTCTGAAAGGACCGCCGTTCCCTTCACGCCGCGGGTCTTCGGTCATATACGGCTGGAACAGAAACCGCAGCACGCCGTTTTCCACGCCCAGCCAGTTGCGCCCGTCATGCAGAAGCTCCCAGGGGTACTCCGCCCATTCCAGACTCAACTCCAGCAGCAGGGGACGACCTTCCTTCAGCCTGGAGACAGCCTCCGGAGTGAGCAGGGTCCGGTACAGCAACTGTCCGTAGCGGCAAAGAAAGCGCCCCACCTCACGGCGCTGCTCAAGAGGCCGCGACTGCAGGTCCAGGTCGGACTGCAGAGCACGATAGGCCTCCAGGCCTTCTTGTAATTTCAAGACGGGTGGAGTAATTGAATACTGTAGCTGCTGAAACGGAAGTTCTACCCGGTCAGCGAAGATTTTTATCAGGTTGGCCATCAGCCGGAACTTCCCCCGGGTACGGGCCGGACCAGCTCCAAAGGTTTCCGCCGATGGAGTCAGGCCTGGAATGCCGCGCCGGACGGTTCCTTCCGTCCGGACCGTATCGCGCTTCTGCGGGCGGCATGGCCCCGATGGTTCGGCAAAACAATAACCAATGCCGGGATAAAAAGCAATAATCCTATTGATTTATCCCTGACCGGAAATCTTCTGGCGGCCGGATGCAGAAGAAATAAGGAAACCGGCGGGGAATGATGTTAAGGTTTCTTTTGCGGGGTGTTTCAATAAAAAAACAAAACGACGGCAAGGTGGTGGTTTGCCCACCCCGGCAAGCCGTACCTGTACCCTTTGGTGCAAGACAAACCTTGATATACAGGAACTGGAGATGACCACTGGAGACGATGACAAGGTTGTTTCCCTAAGTGAGCACCGGAAAAAAACCGACCTGAGTAAAAAAACTCCGCGGAAATCCCAGGGGAAAAACCCATCCCAGAGCCGGCGGTCCAAACCGGGCTCAACGCCCGTGGAAAAAATCGGCTCGGCCGATACCTCCGCCGGGGATGATGCTGGCGGCGGTAAAACCGGTAAAACCGGCGAACCCGGAGAAGCCGGCGGCCGGGTAGCGGAGTTCGGCAAGGGCAAGAGCCCCGCCAAGACCAGAGATAACGGTGCGGGAGTGCCGGGAACACTGATCTGGCTGTATTGCCCCACCTGCCAAACCATTGAATACACAGAGGTGGAAATGCCGGGCGGGCGAAAGCACAACGCCTGCGGAACACTGGTGCAGGAGGTCCCCATCGACCTGGACCTGCGGGCGGAGTACACCCTGGCCCGCGTCAACCTTGAGCGCCTGGAAATACTGGAAAGCCTGCTCAACAGCCAGCGCACCCGCTATGAGGAATACCAAAAGCGCATCAATCTGGCGGCCGGCCGCAGACTGACCCCCTACGACACGTCCGGCGATAACCCGGACTCCCTGGGCGTCAGCGGAGTGGACGCCCTGGGATTGCTGATATCACGTTTTTTCCACAACCCGGCGGGGCTGTTCCCCGGGCTGAAGGAACCCGAAGACGACTCCGACCCCCCGCCGGAAGGCCCCGAAGACCCCATGGAGGGCGCATGACCCAGCCTGACGGCAGTGCGGGGAATTCATGAGCCTTTCCTTTGAGATTGTCGCCACCGATCCATCCACCCGGGCCCGCCTGGGTGTGTTGCGCACCCCCCGTGGCGAGGCGGAAACTCCTTTGTTCATGCCGGTGGCCACCCAGGCCGCCCTGAAGGCTGTCCCACCGGAAATCGCGCGGGAGGCGGGCGCAAAGATCATTCTGGCCAACGCCTACCATCTGCATATCCAGCCCGGAGAAGATCTGGTGGCCGCCCTGGGCGGGCTGCACAGGTTCATGAACTGGCCCGGCCTGATCATCACCGACAGCGGCGGCTATCAGGTATTCTCGCTGCCCGAGCGCACCATCAGCGAGGAAGGTGTCCGGTTTCAGTTCAACAAAGGCGGGGAGCGCGTAACACTGACCCCGGAAAGCTCCATAGCTATTCAGCAGAAGCTGGGGGCCGATATCATAATGGCCTTTGATGAGTGCGTGGCCTTTCCCAGCCCCCATAAATACGCCAAGGAGGCCGCGGAAAGGACCGTTCGCTGGGCCGAAAGGTGCAAACAGGCCTGGGCCGGTGGTACCGGGCAGTCATTGTTCGGCATCGTGCAGGGCAGCACCTACCCCGACCTGCGCCGCTATTGCGCGGAGAAGATCGTGGAGTTGGACCTGCCCGGCATCGCCGTGGGAGGACTGAGCGTTGGCGAGGGCCTGGAGGTGATGAATGATGTGCTGGGGTACACCGTGGAGCACCTGCCCGCCGACCGCCCCCGATACCTGATGGGCGTGGGCCTGCCGGAGGATATCCTGGCCTATGTGGAGCATGGCATGGACATGAGCGACTGCGTGATTCCCACCAAGTACGCCCGCTCCGGCATCCTGTTCACAGGGGTGGGGAGAATGCGCATCACCAAGCGCGAATACCGCAAGGACAAATTCCCTCCGGACACCAACTGTTCCTGCTATACCTGCGCCAACTATTCCCGGGCCTATCTGCACCACCTGTTCGCCGCCGATGAGATCCTGGGACACACACTGGCCACTATCCACAACCTGCGCTTCTACCAGGATCTGATGGCGGGCATCCGGCTGGCCATTCGCCAGGGGCGCTTTGCGGCTTACAAGAAGGACTTCCTGGCCGCATACACCCGCCAGGAAAGGAAAAGCCGGATGGTGCGCTGACCCTGCCTGTGCCGGGTCGCCGGATAAATTGCCTTTGCCAACCCCGGCAGGCTTGGTTATTCTGGAGTCAGCGAAGGGTCGCGGCAGCCCAAATGGCAGATTCGCCCCGGCCCAGTGTCTCCGGAATGGTTCCGGGACGGTTTTGGTTTCAACGATGGCTCCCCCTTTTCTTTCCGGCTTATGAAACGGCTCCAGTTGGGTATCAGTCTTCGTGGCGGCGCTCCGGGAACTCTTCCCGGAAAACACGCCCTCCAGCGCCGGGTGAGTTCATGGTCATCGGCCGTGCTGACCTGGATGATGCTGGCGGTGTTGCTGGCCAGCCCCGGCATGCTCAGGGCCGGGCAGATGGAAGACCTGCAGGGGGACGACCTGCCCACCCGACTGGAGGCCCTGCGCGAGCTTCGGACGGACCCGGACAAGACCCGGCTGGCCATCCTGGAAATTTTATCGGCCCCCCTGGACACTGCCGGCGCAAAGAAGGCCCGGAAGACCACGGCCCTCCCCCCGGAAAAAACGGCCCGGCTCGTTTATCACTTCACCGAGTTCGCCCTGCCGGAAGACATGGGCCTGCTGGCGCAACTGCTGGAAAAAACCGAACACGATATCGTCAGAAAGGCCCTGGAAAACACTCTCAAGGCCCTTTACCAGCCCACCGGAGCCGTGGAACAGCTGAGCTTTCTGACACAGGACCTGACGTTTGTGCAGGAAGGCCAGCCCCGCCTGATCGAAAACAAATTGAGCGGACGCTGGTTCTACACCCCCTGGAGCTACCGGGTTCTGCACCGCGAGGGTCTGTCCACGGAAATGATTGAGCGCCTCTCCCCCTTCGCCAACAGATCGTTTGAATCGCGCGAGGAGGCCCTGGAGGAGATCAAAAAAGCCCTCAAGCCCGGTGAATGGACCAAATACGAAGCCCTGCTTTCTGAGGCCATCGACAAGGTGGAGGACCGGGCGGAGATTTCCGGCCGGGTGCGGGTGCGCCTGACAAACCCCCTCCAGACTCCGGTAATGGTCCGGTTGTGGCTGCATGTCTGGTACGGCCTGTTCCGGAATGCCCCCCCGGAGCCCATGGTT
>JAOUPZ010000282.1 GCA_029879595.1 Deltaproteobacteria bacterium
CGCCTTGTGGAAGCGGGCAGCGAGGACGCCTTCGGGGCGCTGGAAAAGTATTGCGTGGATCTGGTGCATCAGGCGCGGCAGGGCAAGCTGGATCCGGTCATCGGACGGGATGATGAGGTGCGCCGCGTGATCCAGGTGCTTTCCCGTCGCCGCAAGAACAACCCGGTCCTGATCGGTGAGCCGGGCGTGGGCAAGACTGCGATCATCGAAGGGCTGGCCCAGCGCATCGTCTCCGGCGATGTGCCGGAATCCCTGCGCAACAAGCGCATTCTCTCCCTGGATATGGGGGCCCTCATCGCCGGGGCGAAGTTCCGCGGGGACTTCGAGGAGCGAGTGAAGGCCATCATCAACGCCATTGAGGCCGCCGCGGGGTCGATCGTGCTGTTCATCGATGAACTGCACACGCTGGTGGGCGCCGGGGCCTCCGAGGGCACCATCGACGCTTCCAACATGCTCAAGCCCGCACTGGCCAGGGGCACCCTGCGTTGCGTGGGCGCCACCACGCTGAACGAGTATAAAAAGTTCATCGAGAAGGACGCAGCCCTGGAGCGGCGCTTCCAGCAGGTATATGTGGCCCAGCCGGAGGTCAACTCCACCATCGCCATCCTGCGGGGGCTGAAGGAGAAATACGAGGTTCACCACGGGATACGCATCAAGGATGCCGCCATCATCGCTGCGGCCATGCTGAGCGACCGCTACATTCCCGACAGGTTTCTGCCCGACAAGGCCATTGACCTGATAGACGAGGCCTCGGCCCGCCTGTGCATTGAAATCGACTCCCTGCCCACGGAAATCGACCAGATAGACCGCAAGATCATGCAGATCGAAATCGAGATCGCGGCTCTGCGCAAGGAGGAGGACAAGGCCAGCCAGAAGCGAATGGCGGACCTGGAGCGGGAGGTGGCGGATCTGCGCGAGGGCAGCAATACCAAAAAGATGGCATGGCAGCAGGAGCGCGAGACCATTCAACGGATACGCGAGCTGAAGGAGAAGGTGGAGCGCACCCGGCAGGAGGAGCAGGAGGCCCAGCGCGAGGGCAACCTGGAACTGGCCGCACGTCTGAAATACGGCACGCTGGACGAACTGAACAAGAGTCTGCACCAGGCCAATCTGGCTCTGGAGAAGATCGGCAAGTCCAGGATGCTCCGCGAGGCCGTGGACGAGGAGGATATCGCCTCGGTTATCAGCCGCTGGACGGGCATTCCCGTGGAGAAGATGCTGGAGGGGGAACGCAAGAAGCTGCTGCGGATGGAGCAGACCCTGCGCAAGAGGGTGGTGGGCCAGGACGATGCCCTGGTGGCCGTGTCCAGCGCCATCCGGCGCTCCCGGGCCGGCATCCAGGACCCCGACCGGCCCATCGGATCGTTCATCTTCGCCGGATCCACCGGGGTGGGCAAGACCGAGCTGGCCCGGGCCCTGGCCGAGTTTCTGTTCGATGATGAGCGGGCCGTGGTGCGGATCGACATGAGCGAATACATGGAAAAGCACTCGGTGGCCCGGATGATCGGGGCGCCCCCGGGATATGTGGGGTTCGAGGAGGGGGGGATGCTGACCGAGGCCGTGCGGCGCCGGCCCTACTCACTGCTGCTGTTTGACGAGATCGAGAAGGCCCATCCTGATGTGTTCAACCTGTTTTTACAGATAATGGACAACGGAAGGCTGACCGACAGCCAGGGACGCACCGTGGATTTCAGGAACGCCGTGATCATCATGACCACCAATCTGGGCCAGGATTTTTCCAGCAACGCGGAAGAGGTCAATCAGGAAGACCGCATCCGCAAGACTTTGAAGGCCCTGCGGGGTCACTTCCGTCCGGAGTTCCTGAACAGGGTGGATGAGGTGGTGGTGTTCAGGCCGTTGCAGCTGGAGCAAATCAGGAAGATCATCCGCATTCAGGTTTCAGAATTGCGCAAGCGGCTTATGGCTCACCAGATAGACCTCAGGGTGGATGAACAGGCGGAGGCTTATCTGGCAAAAACGGGCTATGACATCACCTTTGGCGCCAGACCCATCAAGCGCCTGATACAACAAGAAATACAGGATGTGCTGGCGTATAAGATGCTGGATGAGACACTGCACGCGGGGGATAAGGTCGAGGTCCGTCACGGCGCCAAGGGGCTTTCCTTTCACCGTATCCAGTAGGAGCACGGCTTTTTTGGGGCCAGGCACCGTGACAGTACATGTTCCGGCTTATCCTTTTTCAACCGCCGGCCCGGTGCCGACGGAAGCTACCGCCTGTTCGGTCAGCTCCCGGATATGTTCACCTCTTCGAACATTCCATGGGTTCCCCCTACCAACCGGTTTGGCAACACAATTTCATCGGGCAGCCGGTTAATGATTCCTCCCGATTTGAAAAACGTTTTCAGTGCGCGTTGTACATCCTCCTCGGTTACGACCTTGCGCAGGCCGCCTTCTTTTCTTAGTTTCATAACACCTCTCTTTCCCGTTGCCGGGGGCTAGAGAGTTCATGGGCCGGCCTGATTCGGCTGCTGTCCCGCATCCTGTTTCAGGAGCCGATCCCTTTCCGACCGGGGAGTTATCACCCCGCGTCAGCCAAAGTCTATACCGTCCGTTTCCCGCTCGCGATGATCTGGAACAATAAATACGTCTATAACCAACGTAATTATACGACAAAGTCCGGCAAAGGAAAAGTGCCGGGCCCGGGGATTGTTTTTTTTTCTGTTTTAACCGATTAATATCATTTGGGGAAATTTCCATAGCCTACAGGATGAGAATAAAACGGTATGGGAAACGACCAGGAACAACGCCACGACAAACCCCGGACCAAGGGCCAGGGTACGCCGGACTGCAGGGACTGCCGGGTCTGCCGGAGTGCGGAATGGGGAGCGCTCACGGACGCCCAGTGGGAACTGCTGTCCTCCAGGCGGGTGTTCCGCCGGTATCCCTCCGGCGCGGTGATTCATCGTCAGGGGGAAGGCTGCACGGGGGTCTTTACAGTTCATTCCGGCACGGTGGCCCTGCGCAAAACGGACGGCATGGGGCATTCCGTGCTGTTGAGACTGGTTCCGGCGGGTGAAACCTTCGGCTATTCGGACTGCTATGCCGGTCAGGACTACTCCTCCAGCGGCGAGGCCATGGAACCCAGCGGAGTCTGCTTTTTGGAGCGGAAGGCCCTGAATTCGCTGCTGGCGGCCAACCAGGAACTTTCCCGGAGATTTCAGGAGCATCTGATCCGGGACTACAACACGGCCAAGGAGGCGATTCTGCAACAGGCCTGGCTGCCGGTCAGAGCCCGGCTGGCCCATCTTCTGTCCAGGCTCAGGGAGCATTTCGGGCGCCGGGAGGGGGGGGAGGGCACCGCCATAACTCCGCCCCTGACCCGGCAGGACATGGCCGACCTGCTGGGAACACGCCAGGAAACCATCGCCCGGACGCTGCACGCCATGGAACAGGACGGTGTATTGGTGTTAAGGGGACGTACGATTCTGGTGCCGGACCTGGGGCGTCTTGAGGAGGAACACTCGGTCTAGGCCCCCTTGATCCCAGGCTCAACGGCGAGGACGGCTGCGTTTTTCACCTGTTTCCGTTATAAATCCGGGGCTCAGCCCGCACCGCCTTCCAGGATCAGGTCGCAGAGCCTGCGCGTGTCGTGCCGTCTTGCCGCCAGTCTTCGCTCAGCCATTTTCCAGCCCACCCCAACCGGTGGTGAGCGCCTGACGATCCTCCGTTCTCTCTGGCGGCGTTCCCTCGGGCAACGCCGCTCCCCGGAGGTATTTCTTCTGCCTGTTCCGTTCATTGTTCCTCCTGCCCCGGCCCCTGGAGTCGTGTCGGCCATCTGTTTTCCCGGGCCGGGGCTTTAAACCAGGTATTGAGCCGGTTACAGGGTGAGGATCAGGAACAGGGCGAAGAGCACGAACCCGATGATGAACATCGCGCCGAACAGCGTGACCTCGAAGTCCTCCACGACCCTGCGGCCATGATCCCTCCGGTCTTCCTTGCGCCTGTCCTCCGGGACTCTTTTGTCGGTTGTGTCTTCAAACATCATTCCACTTTTCATGGCTTCTCCTGCATCAGTTCAGAGGTTACGGCGTCCGGGCCTGCACGCCTCTTCTCCGCCAGTTTTCCCGGGCAGTAACCGCCTGACAGCCGCCCGGGAAGCGCCATCATCCCTGGCTGTATTTATTGTAACATTCCTCCCGCCTTGGGGGGTAGGGCCAGCCGGGGGCCGGGGGGGGCCAGAGGAAAAAAATCCTCCGGATTACTCCTGGAAGCCGGGTTCAGGGGGGTAAACGTGTATCCGGGTGGTGCTTTCGGACAGGGGCTGGCTGGGGCGCCAGGATTCGAACCTGGGTATGTCGGGATCAAAACCCGATGCCTTACC
>JAOUPZ010000283.1 GCA_029879595.1 Deltaproteobacteria bacterium
CCTTTCCACGGGGTTATCGAGAAGAAGAATCCCGGCGAGGGCGGACTGCTGTCCATCACCGTCAACCCCAACAGCTGCAAGGGCTGCATGGAATGCGTGGAGGTCTGCAACGATTCGGCGCTGGTCACTCTCACCCAGGTGCCGGAAGACGTGGACCGGATGCGCAGGCACTGGGACTTCTGGAACGACCTGCCCACCACGCCCTCCAAGTACATCAAGGTCACCAACCTGGAAGAGGGCATCGGCGCGCTGGAAACGCTCATGCTGGACAAGAAGGCCTACATGTCCATGCTGGGCGGGGACGGCTCATGCCTGGGCTGCGGAGAAAAGACCGTCACCCACCTGTTCACCAGCACCGTGGTGGCGCTGATGCAGGCCCGCGTTGAAAAGCACCTCGTGCAGCTGAACGAGCTTAGCAAGGGACTGGAGGCCAAGCTGCGCCAGCGGCTGGCCGGCTGGCTGGGTGGTGCGAAGGATGTGGATGAATACATCAGCAAGGCCAAGGGCAATGGTGCCCGGGGCGGAGAACTCGCCCGCAGCCTGAAGGACGGCGGCAAGGCCATCGACCTGCAATGGCTGGAAAGAAACACCAGCGTGCTGGCCGAGCTGAACCAGCTCAAGTGGAACTACACCCAGGGCACTACCGGCAAGGGCCGGGCGGAAATGGGAATCCTCAACGCGGTGGGCTGCACGTCCATCTGGGGCTCCACCTTCCCCTTCAACCCCTACCCGTTCCCCTGGGCCAACCACCTGTTCCACGACTCGCCGTCGCTGGCCATGGGAGCCTTTGAAGGGCACATGACCAAGATGGCCCGGGGCTTCAAGGCCGTGCGCAAGGCCGAGCTGGAGCTGCAGGACGCCTACAACCCGGCGGTGCATGACGATTTCTTCGCCCGCTTCGACTGGCGCAACTTCAGCACGGACGAGTACCGGCTGTGCCCGCCCGTGGTGGTTATCGGCGGGGACGGCGCCATGAACGACATCGGCTTCCAGAACCTGTCGCGCCTCATGATGAGCGGCAAGCCGGTCAAGGTGCTGACCCTGGATACCCAGGTCTACTCCAACACCGGCGGCCAGGCCTGTACCTCCGGGTACATCGGCCAGGTCTCCGACATGGCGGAGTTCGGCAAGGCCACCCAGGGCAAGCAGGAAGTCCGCAAGGAGCTGGCCCTGATCGGCATAGCCCACCGCACTTCCTACATCATGCAGGGCAACCCGGCGCTGCCGGCGCACCTGGTGGAAGGCTTTATCGAAGGGCTGCTCTCGCCGCGCCCGGCGCTGTTCAACGTGTACTCCTCCTGTCAGCCGGAGCACGGCATCGCCGACGACGCCACCTTCAAGCAGTCCAAGCTGGCCCTGGAATCCCGGGCCTACCCGGTGTTCCGGTACAACCCGGACCGCAGCCCCAGCCTGCATGAGGCCATTGACCTGGAAGGCAACCCGGAACTGGATGGCGACTGGACGAGCTATCCCCTGAAGTACACCGGCGAGGACGGCAAGGAAAAGACGATGGACATCACCCTGACCTTTGCCGACTACGCCGTCACAGAGGCCCGGTTCCGCAAGCACTTCAAGCGGCTGCCGGAGGTGGTCTCGGACGACAAGATGCTCCCGGTGGCTGATTTCATCAAACTGAATCCCGCCCAGCGGGAAACGCATGTGCCCTATGTCTGGGTCACGGACAACAAGGGCCGTCTGGGACAGGCCATCGTCAGCGAATCGCTGATTACATCCAGCGAGGAACGGATCGACTTTTGGAACCTGTTGAAATCCATCTCCAGGGCTGATGTCCAGGCCGTGGACGAAAGCCAGATCTCGGAAAAACTGAGGATGCAGCTGGTGGAGCGCATGGCGTCTTCCCTGGTGCGGCTCACCGAAAGCGAAACGGAGACCCATGATGCCTGAAAGTGCGGTGACCGCTGAAAACCGGACCAGGGGACAGGGCTGGTCGACCCTGTCCGGGGTTTCCACGGCTGTGGAACGATACTGGGACAACCGGCGCGAGGCCCTGATGGCCCGGCTGGACGAAGCCATCGGACGGCTTCAGGAAATGGCCGTCCTGGAAGACAAGCTGCGCCACGGATACGCCGATGAGAAGTCCTTTACCGCCTCCCTGGGCGGATTCGCGGCCAGCGCGCTGGACCCGGCATCCCTGTTCAGACTGGTGGGCCGCGAACAGGCCCGCACCGGACGGGGAGCCGAGCGCCTGAAAAGGCTGCGGGCCCTGGTGGATGAACTGGAGGAATTGCGCGCCCGCATGGCCAAATCCCCCCCTGTGTGCCGGTTCATGGAGCCGGGCACCGGTGTGGATGAGGCCCTGGAGCAGCTAGAAGCGCATCTGGCCGAAAACTCGGCTGCCGTGAGGCTGCTGCGCATGACCCGGCTGGAGGAGCGGGGACAGTACCTGCCCCACCTGCACGATGATTTGTTCGCCTCGTTTTCCTGGCGCGATTTCGAGCCCGGCGACATGGCCCTGGTGCCGCCCCTGGTGGTGCTGGGAGACGCCATGGAGCAGGGCCCGGCTGCTGTCGGCAACGTCCTGCGACTGGTGTCCAGCGGCCTGCCGGTAAAGCTGGTGCTGCCCCGGGGGAGCTTTGCCCATCCCCAGGCCGGCGCGGGGGACAACACGCTCCCGCCGCTGAATCCGGAATTTGAGGCGGTGCTGCTCAGCCTGCGCCGGGTGTTCATCATCCAGGCCCCCGTGATTGAGGGCCAGGAGCTGGAACTGGCGCTGGGCGCGGGACTGGCCGGTCCGGGGCCCTGCGTGATCAGCGTGCTTGCCGAAAGCTATCCGGCCCGCAGCGGCGACCAGCGTGTGCAGGATGCTCTGCGTTCGCGGGCCTTTCCCGTGCTGGTTTACGATCCCCTGCACCGCCGCGAGGTGGGCCGGGGGCTGGATCTGTCCGCCAATCCGGACCTGGAAAGCGAATGGCCCCGGCAGACCGTGCAGTACCAGACCTCCGACGGCGAGGCGGAATCGCTGGAGCAGGAATACACCTTTGCGGATTTCGCCCTGGGCGAAGAGGAGTTCAGTGAGCATTTCCGCCCCGTGCCGGAAAGCGCGCACCGGGACATGCTGCCCCTGGCCGAATACCTCAGGCTCAGCCCCCATAACCGCCGGGGCAAGACGCCTTTTGTCGCCGGCAGAAGCAGCAACGGCACCCTGGAGCACCTCATACCCTCGACCCTGCTGGTGGCCCTCACCGAGGAGCGCCGGGAAACCTGGCTCTCCCTGAAGGAAATGGGAGCCCTGCTGGGCGGCCGGATATTGCAGGCCCCCCGGCCTGAAATCACCGCGGAGCCCCCCCGGGCGGCTATTAGCGGCAACGAACGCCGGGCCATAGAAAAGGCCGCCGTGGCGGAATCCATGCGCAAGCTGGTGCTGAAGCTCAGTGAGATGGGTGCCGGCGGAGTGGATCTGTCGCGGGTGCTGGCCCAGGCCACCGCGCCCGGTGCCTCCGGCGCGGGGCCGGACGTGCCGGTGGAGCAGGGGGTGAAGATTGATACGGAGGAATGCACGGCCTGCGACGAGTGCGTGATCATCAACCCGAAGATTTTCGCCTACAACGACCAGAAAAAGGCTTACGTCAAGGACCCCCTGGGCGGGCCGTTCAGGGATATCGTCAAGGCCGCCGAGAAGTGCACCGCGGACATTATCCACCCCGGCAAGCCCCTCAACCCGCGCGAGCCGGAGCTGGACAAGTGGCTCAAGCGGGCCCAGGCCCTGGGGCAGTAGTTTGCGTTAAATTCCCGGGCCTTGCCCGCCGCCGCAGGCGGCAGCGCAAGTTAGTTCCTGCCACCGGCTGCGGCAACCGGCCCCAGGGCCGGTTTCAGGCGCAGTTCACGCAATGCCTTGAGCCGGGCACGGCCAGCAGCCGCGCCTGGGGTATGGGATTGCCGCATTCGACGCACAGCCCGAAATCCGGATCATCCATCTGCCGCAGGGCGTGCTCAATGCCGGCCTGCTGGGCCTGAGCCTGCCTCAGGGCCGAGGCCTGTATTTCACCTGCCTGGATGGCATCCAGCCTGGTCAGCCTTCCCAGGGCGTCGTCCGGGGCCACGGGCCGGGAGGACTTCTTCAACCCCCGCGCCTTTTCGGCCAGCATTTCAAGCTGCCCGGTGTAGTGATCCCTCAGCAGTTCCTTCTCCCGTTTATCCATGACGATCCGGTGTGGCAGGTTTCCATTGGGCTGACCCCGTCAATGACGGTTCCACCCAGGACGGTTGCCCAAGGGGGCCCGCTTTGGGATATGATGCCCTCCAACAGCGGAGACTGGCAACCGCTGGGTGCAAACAGGAACCATTTGCCTGTATTGGAGAG
>JAOUPZ010000284.1 GCA_029879595.1 Deltaproteobacteria bacterium
CCGCAATCCACTTGCATACAAACAGATATCGACAATATTCCAGCCCCTGTTATCCAAGACGGAAGAAGTATTGCAGCAGTTCCAGGCTTCCTTCGGCATGGAGCGCGAAAAGGCGAGACTGCGCCAAGTCTATCTGGAGTTTACCAAGGAGATGGATTCCAGGGCTCCGGTTGAGGTGATTGAAGTCAAGGGACAAAAAACCCGCAGGATCAATTACAACATCCACCGCCTTGAAAACCTGGCATATTCCCAGTCCGGCAAAATAATGAAGCGGATGGAGGATAACTGGAAAAAATACATACAAAACAAACTGTTGCAAAATAAAGACTCTAACCTCGCCTTCAAGCACCTGCTGGAAATCCTGAACACACTGGTCAAATCCAGCCAGTTTTCCATGGAGGGCCGGATTAAAGTGGCTCAGACCATCAGAAAGTTTGCCGATGATCAGGAAAGGCTCGGGAAGGCCCAACTGGGGCTCAGGAAAAGAAAATTCGAGGAGGCAAAGCGGAAGAAATCCCGGGAACTTGCGAAATTCAGGTCCCAGGAACAGGATAAGATGGTGGAAACGATTAAAAGGGAACTGGTTCAGCTGGACGAGCAAAGCAGGGCAGACCTCCAGCGCATGGAAGAGTCTGTGAACCAGCGACGTGATGCCCAGATTGCCAAGGTTGACCATCTGGAGCAGGCCGCCAGGGAGGACCGGGAGAAGAACCTGGGGAAAAGCGCGGGCGTTCTGTTCAGGATTGCCGGTGAGGTGGATACCGAAAGAATCATCAGGGGTGAACTGGTGACCCACCTGGTAAAACAGATACAGGATGACCGTGATGAGTCCTACAACATACTTTATAAAAACCTGTGGGACATTTTCCCTGACCTCTTCCCAACCGAAAAGATAGTGCTCAGGGCCACGATTGATAAAAAGATAAAACTTGAGGATGATGAGTTGCGGATAAGCGAGCAGGAGATGGGGTCCTACCAGCAGCAGATTGCCAACCGCAAGAGCGAACTGGAGGGGATTCTGCCCGGCGTGTTTGATCAAAAGGTATCCCAGGGGCCGGTTTCCATCCGGCTCGATAATCTTCTGGAAATGAAGCTGACCAGCCAGAGCCTGCGCCTGTTGATGCAACTGCCGTTCAACGCGCCCAACAAGCCTCCCGCCAAACTGCCTCCACAGGTTGTCAAGCATGTGCTAATGATCAACCAGCTTACGCATCCCATGCCTGAGAACGATATTGTCCTGCCCAATGTGGGCGAGGACCAGCCGGCTGCAAAGCGAATTAATTTCAACCGCCTGCAAAAGATCTCTCCCTGAACTGCCGGGTTTTGACTCTCGCGCCCGCAGCCTCCATGGAAAAAATTAAACTGCATATCCAGCCCTACCGCCTTGATTTTGCCGTCCCCTTCAGGACAGCCCGGGGAGTCCAGCGGCAGCGCGAGGGATGGCTGGTCCGGGCCGAAGATAACCGGGGTAGCCATGGTTGGGGCGAGGCGGCCCCCCTCCCCGGCTTTGGCACAGAGGACATGAAAGCGGCAGAAAAGGCCCTGGCGGGCCTCAAGTCGTATGTAGAGCGTGCTGTGCCGCCTGAATCCCCTTCCGGTGTGGACCTGTTGCTCAGCAGGGCGCTGCATGGTTCGCCGCCTGTTCCGGCCGCCCGGCATGGAGTGGAAACGGCTCTGCTCGACCTGCTGGCTGTGAGAACTGCGGTTCCGCTGGCCCGGCTTTTTCACGATAAACCCGCCGAGGAGGTGGAGTGCAACGCCACCCTGGGGCTTCTTTCCCCCGAACAGGCCGCCCGGGCTGCCGCCGGGGCCGTTGCCGCCGGTTATAAGACCATCAAGCTGAAAGCCGGCACGGATGACCCCCGGACTGATTTAACACGCCTGAGCATGGTCCGGGAAAGTGTGGGCCGGGGGGTGCGTCTGCGGGTGGATGCCAATGGCAGCTGGAGCCCTGAACAGGCCCTGGAAAGACTGGTGTCCTGGCAGGAACTGGGACTGGAATATGTTGAACAGCCGCTGGCCCGGGGCAGGGAAGAGGAGTTGCTGGAACTGGCCCGAAGCAGTTGTGTGCCTCTGGCTGCCGATGAAAGCGCGTCCGATCCGCAATCCGTCGCCAGACTGCTGAACGGGGATAAACCGTCAATCGCGGTGCTGGTGCTCAAGCCGATGGCCCTGGGAGGGCTCTGGCCGACATGGGAACTGGCGGAAAAGGCGCGTCAACGAGGAGTGGATGTGGTGGTGACAACCATGCTGGAAGGAGCCGTGGGGCGAATGGCGGCCCTGCATCTTGCTGCGGCCATACAGGGCGGACTTCCGGTAGAGCGCCGCCGGGCCTGTGGTCTTGCCACCGGTCAGATGCTGGCCCAGGATCACCCCCCCGGGGACCGGGTGCTGCCACTGCCCGATGCTCCCCGCATGAAGCTGCCCACCGAAGGGGGGCTGGGGTTCCAGCCGGCATTTAAGCGCCCTGCTAACAGCTCCCTCTGAGCAAAACTTTCTGAGCAAATATATCTGAACGACCCTCTCTGAGCAGGGTTACATGAGCAGGGCTGCCTGAAGAATGCTCCGGCAGGGTCCGGGGGCACTCATCAGCTTAAGGGCTTACTCCGTTTGTTTCATATTTCAAAAGGGTGACGCCGCTGATCGCGCCGTTGGTGAAGGAGCCTGCGGAAACAAGGTTCCCGTGTCCCTGATAGCTGGCCATGTTGGGCGTGTACAGGCATATCTCGCCGGATTCACACAACAGGTTGCCATTGCCCGTTGAGTCATCAGGGATCTCGATGGCGTTTTTCAAAAATATGCTGCGGCAGTCATCGGTATCAACAAAGATGGAACCGGGGAAGGCCGCCTCACAGGCCGCCTGGTCGGCTGCCGGGCCCAGCCAGGCGTGCTCCAGGGTGTCGTCGCCGGCAGGAACAGCCCGGACGTCCCTGATAATTGCATCGGAAGCCGCAAGCCTCCAATCCCAAATGCCACCCAGGAAAAAGCTCCATTTGCCACGTTGACCAGCATGGGGGAATGCGGAGTTTCCGTCCAGACCCCAGTTGCGGTAGCTGTTCTCAAAGTTTATCCAGTCAAAACCGGACATTACGCTTTCCAGATAACTGAAAGGCAGGGTATCGCCATTGCCGTTGCTGGAATCGGACGCTGCCTTGGCCAGGAAAGAGCCGCCCATGGTAACGCCGGTGCTGACGCTGGCGTCTGATGCGCCAGCAGAAAGAGCGCAGGTGGAGTCTGTCAGCCCGGGATTGGTGCTGTTGAGCACAAGGCAGTTTGAAGTGAGGCTGAACCCGATATTGAATTGCCCCGTGAAATAATTATCAGACGACTCGGACATAAAAATTCCGTACTCACCCGAGTTGGATATGCTCATGTCGTTCACTGTCAGGCGGTTCGATGCCAGCAGCCCCACGGCATACTGATCCTCGGTGAGGCCATAGTTGCCGTTGTTGGCAAGGCTTATCCCAGACAGCAGGACATTATCCGATCCGGAAACAGTCAGGCCGTAGTTGTTGTTGTTGATGGTGGAGTTTTTCAGGATTATGTTGGCGTTGCTTATCAGGTAATCGAGTTCAATGCCCTGGGTGTTTGACGTGCTGGTGATGCCGGTCAGTGTGGAAAACCCGGAGTCTACAATTTTCAAGCCGGTATGATTATTATTGGCGTTTACGCCGGCAATTGATGTGTAAGGCGAGTACTGGGCATATATGCCGTTTTGCACATTGCGCGAGGTGTTGATATCGAAAAGCCTTGTTCGCGCCGAGGAACTGATGGAAATGCCGTTGAGCGTGTTTTTATAAACGGTAATATCCCTGAAGGTGTTGTCTTCGGAGGTGAAATCCAGGGCGATCCCGTTCATGGAGTTTTTGCTGGATTCAATGCCGGAAAAACTGTTGCGGCTGGATGTTAGCAGATAAATACCGTTCATCAGCCCGCCGGAAACGCTGAAATCGGTGAAGGTGTTGTCGTGGGAAGTGACGATATTTGCCGGATACAGGCAACCTGAAGCGTCGAGGTTCGCAAAGTCGTTGAAATGTGAACTGTTGATATTCCAGCATGTTTCCAGGCTCCCAGCCAGCGTTATGTCAGATATGCGGTTATTGCTGGAACTGCTGATGAACACAGCCCGACCGGCAGGGTTGTTCAGGTTTATGGCGGCGCCCCTGACCACCGACAATCTGGTGTTGTATAAAGCCAGCCCCGGAGAGCCGTAGTCGCTGGAAATGTCGCCCTCAAACCAGTGAAAATTGGAGTTGGTAAACAGGACTACCTGATTGGGGGAAGGCGCGCTGGACAGACTCAGGCTTACTCC
>JAOUPZ010000285.1 GCA_029879595.1 Deltaproteobacteria bacterium
TCCTGGTCGTGGGGGGCCAGGTCCACCACCAGCAGGCGTCCGCCGGTGCGCAGCACACGCACCGCCTGGCGCAGGCCCAGGGCGGGCTGCTCCATGTGATGCAGGGACTGCGAGAACACCGCCAGGTCGAACGAGCCGTCCTGCTCTTTCAGCTCCTCAATGGCTCCTTCGCGGAACTCCACGTTGTTTCTGTTTTCCCGCTCGGCCCGTCGGCGGGCCGCCTCCAGCGCCCCGGGATTGCTGTCTATGCCCACCACCCGCCGGGCGAAGCGGCTGAGCTCGATTGTTATGGTGCCGTCTCCGCAGCCCAGGTCGATGGCCTCCACCGGCGGCAGGATAAAATGCAGCGCCCGCGACCAGGCGAACCAGGACTGGCCCGGTTCCAGCAGCCGGTCGCTCAGCCCTCCGCCAAAATTCTCACGCACCCGGAGCACTTCCGCCAGACGCGACATATCGCCGAAATGATCGCCCGAACCGGCCAGACGCTGCAGTACGAAACCCCACAGCGACTCCAGGTCTCCCCGGCCTTCAGACACCCCTGTGAGGGCTGTCTGGTAATAGGTCCACACGCCCTCCTTGCGTTCCTCCACCAGTCCTGTTTTGCGCAGCAGGCTCAGATGGCGAGATATCCCCGACTGGGCCAGCCCCAGAATGGAGGTCAGCTCGCTCACGTTGAGTGCTTCGCGGGAAAGCAGCCGCATTATGCGCAGGCGGGTGTCGTCTCCCAGCAGTTTGAGTGCATTGGCCAGATCAATCATATCAATATTGGATTATACGCTGATATGATAAATTTGCAAATCCAGCAAAAGATCTATGGACGTCCAATAGGGCGGGCTTGAGATTACCCTTCGAACACTGAGCCGTTGTGCCGGGTAAAAGCCGGGAAACAGGAGGGAAATATTCTTCATGTACTTCTTCCATAATTTCTGTAGAATTATCCAATAGCATGAAATTAATGACAAAAGAGCTCCAGATAAAGCTCGTTTTATTTTTGGACCTTTTTAGTGGAATATGCGTTTAAGAAACTGTGATTTGCAAAAACCCCCGGCGTCATAATATAAAGGATAATTATATTATATTTTTGGCGACTGAAAAGGCTGCCATGTGGGCAAGTGCCGGGGGCAGGGGAAAATTGATGTCGGAAGGTAAGCGGGAAACGGGAAGTGAATTGAAGAAGCCTGAGCAAGACTTGAGGAAAACCGGTTTGGGATTCAGTGAGATAGCTTCTGAAAAAAGTGGAAAGAGGGCCAGGCAGGGCTGGAGAAAGATGCCTGTCAAGCCGGCTGGAACGGCAAATGACGGCGCAGGCCTGCGGATAAGTATTCGTTAAGTTGATGGATGTGAAGGAGTGCAGGTTAAACAATTTCCTATTGGGAGAAAGACCATGAAGTTAGGTACTAAACTGTTGATGCTGTTTCTGATAATCGGCCTTACGCCGTTCGCCATAATCGGGCTGGTGGCCCGGTTTCAGGCCAGTGACGCCCTTGGCCAGACTGCATTCAACCAGCTCACGGCAATCCGGGAGATCAAGAAATCCCAGGTCACAGATTATTTTGAGTCCATCCGCAAGCAGGTGATCACCAACGCCACCAGTGATCATACCATCGGTTCATTGATGGAATTTTCAGCCGCGTTCAGCAAGCTGGGCGATGGAAACAAGGTCAGGGCCATGAGCGAGGCCCAGCGGATGTACGTCAAGGAGAACCCCAATCCCGCGGGGGAAAAACACAAGCTGATGCGGGCGCCTGATGGCAACGAGTACAACAAGGTCCACGGCGAGGAGCACCCCTGGTTCAAGGACTTTCTGGAAAAGTTCGGATACTACGATATCTTCCTGGTGGACAAGGATGGCTGGATCGTCTATTCGGTTTACAAGGAACAGGACTACGGCACCAGTCTGAAGTCCGGGCAATATGCCTCTGAAGGCATCGCCGTGGTGTTCAACGATGCCATGAACAAGGCGTCGTCCCAGGAGATAGCCTTCAGCGACTTCCGCCCCTATGCCGCCTCCAACGGCGCTCCGGCCTCCTTCATTGCCGCGCCGATCATGAATGTGGATGAAAAAATCGGTGCCTTGATCTTCCAGATGCCCATCGGCGAGATCAACCGGATCATGCAGCAGCGCGATGGCATGGGCAAAACCGGCGAAAGCTATCTCATCGGTCCGAACAAGCTGATGCGCTCCGATTCATTCCTGGATCCGGAAAAACATTCGGTAACCGCGTCCTTTGCCAATCCCAAGACTGGCAGCGTGGATACCGAGGGAGCCCGGGAGGCCCTCAAGGGCAGCACCGATACCCGGATCATCATCGACTACAACGGCAACCCGGTGCTGAGCGCCTATACTCCGCTGGACATCTTCGGAATCAAGTGGGCCCTGCTGACGGAAATTGACGAGTCGGAAGCCTTCGCCTCAGTCAACCAACTGGACTGGATCATGCTGGGCACAGGCGTGGTGGGTGCCCTTATTCTGATGGCCCTGGTACCCCTGCTGACCCGTTCGGTCACCAATTCGGTAACCGGTCCTATCCGCAAGGTTATTGACGGCCTGATTGTGGCCTCCGACCAGATCGCCTCGGCCTCGTCCCAGGTGGCCTCGTCCAGCCAGGCCCTGTCTTCCGGAGCCTCGGAACAGGCGGCCAGTCTGGAGGAAACATCCTCGACCCTGGAGGAGATATCCTCCATGACCCGCCAGAACTCGGATAACACCAACTTGGCCAACGATCAGACCCAGTCCGCCAACAATCTGGTGGAAAAGGGCAGCGGGGCCATGGGACGCATGGTGCAGGCCATACGCGACGTGAAGGAATCTTCCGATGCCACGGCCAAGATCATCAAGACCATTGATGAGATCGCCTTCCAGACCAACCTGCTGGCCCTTAACGCCGCCGTGGAGGCCGCCCGGGCCGGAGACGCCGGCCGCGGGTTCGCCGTGGTGGCCGAGGAGGTGCGGAACCTGGCCCTGCGCAGCGCTGAAGCGGCCAAGGATACCAATAACATGCTGGAAACATCCCAGCAGCGCGCCGATCTCAGCGTGACCACCGCCGAGGAAGTGGAGAAGCTGCTCACGGAAATCCAGAGAACCATCCAGGATATGTCCACCCTGATGAACCAGGTTTCACAGGGCAGCGTCGAGCAGTCCCGCGGCATTGAGCAGGTGACCGCCGCCATGGCCCAGATGGATACCGTAACCCAGAGCAACGCGGCCAGCGCGGAAGAAACGGCTTCCTCCAGCGAGGAACTCTCTGCGCAGTCCCAGGAGCTCCTGGGGATGGTCAACCAGCTCATCGCCGTGGTGGGCAAGGGGGGTGAGACCTCCCAGGCCCAGATAAGCAACGAGGGCTTTAAGAAGGTGCGGCTGGATGCTCCCGCACCCCAAAGACTGGGCACTGTGCAGAAGGCCCGCCCGATTGCGAAAAACGGGAACGGCACCAGTGCCAGGACACCTAAGCTGTCTTCCCTCAGAAAAGAGATGGAAGAGGAGGAGGTACTGGAAGGCAGGCCCCCCGCATATCAGGAGTTGGATGATTCGGACTTCAAGAACATCTGATGCTCCGGTGAAAAATACGGCATGAGGACCGCTCCGGGGGCTGCGCCCCCGGCCGGAACCCACACCGGACAGCCCGGCGGTGAGGCGACGACCTCTCCGCCGGGTTTTTCTTTGGAGCGCCATAAAAAAAGCCGCGGCACCCGGGCCGCCGCGAGGCCCCCGGGGAAGACTCCCGCGCACATTTTTTTAAATTTCCTGTTTGAGTGCGGAAATTCTTTGCGCTAGGATTTAAATTGGCATGATGGCCGGTCCAACCCTCCCCGTTTTACACCCCGCAGGTTGAAAAACCCCCTGACGGAGCCAAGAGGAAACCGAAGCCGGGGTTGAAGCTGGCAGCCCCGCGCGCCTGAGCCGGTGCCTTTTATCAACCAGAGCAAGACAGTTTTTTTCACACTCCGGAACACTAAAGACCACAATGACACACCAACATTTTTCCAAGGTTCAACAAGCCCCGCCCGATCCCATACTGGGAATCACAGAAAGCTTCAACAAGGACTCAAATCCCCACAAGATAAATCTGTGCGTGGGGGTATACCAGTCGGAGACAGGCGGTAATCCCGTGCTGAAATCCATCAAGCAGGCCGAGAGAATGCTCCTGGAGCAGGAAACCACCAAGGACTATCTGGGCATAGACGGCGACAGGGAATATACCCGCGGCGTGCAGGAACTGCTTTTTGGCAAAAGCGCCGAAACCCTGGGCTCAAACAGGGCCGCCACCCTGCAGACACCCGGCGGAACAGGGGCCCTTCGGGT
>JAOUPZ010000286.1 GCA_029879595.1 Deltaproteobacteria bacterium
GGAGCTGATGAGATTGTGATGCATCCATTTGGTGAGCTAGGCCCCATCGATCCAACCGTTTCAAATGCCTTCAACCCGGTGGACAACATAAACCGGCTACAAGGCGTAAGCGTTGAGGACGTAAAAGCATATATAACGTTTGTGAAAAATACTGTGGGGATAACTCACGAGGATGAGTTGGTGCAAGCTCTAAATGCGTTAACAGAAAAAGTGCACCCACTTGCACTGGGGAATGTTGAGCGATTTCTTTCTCAATCCCGCATGATGGCAAGAAAAATTTTAAAAACTCACATGGATGATAAAGACAGCCATATAATCGACGATATCATCGAAAACCTTGCATCAAAGTTGTATTTTCATGGGCATCCGATAAACCGGAAAGAAGCGAAAGATGATCTTAAATTAAAGGTGGTTACAGATCTTCCTCCAGATCTCGAAACTACAATGTGGGATTTATATGAAATATATGAGAAGGAATTTAACAACCGAGAAATATTCAATCCTCCATCTTTATTGTTCTCTCAGGTAGACACTAATGCAAGGGAGAACGGCCCTTTCACTGCCGACGTTGAATTATTGCTAACAGTCCTGGAAAGCACTCGATTAACATCAATGTGTAAAGTAAAAAGAAGATATTCAACAGGTGTTTTCCAACATGGGCAACACCCAGCTATTCGGGAGGATGTGTTAGAGCTAAAGTGGAGTCGTTTTCTGGCGTCAGCGGGGTGATATCCAGCCCTGCGCTGTTAGAAATAGTAACAGGGTGGGTAAGTGGATTAGGTGGAACAACAGAAATCAAAGGCAATGAAATTCCAACTTCTGCAGGAATAGAACACCTTTCAGGACTTTGCAATACAGGCCTGCACACTGCTCGCTTAATAACGGGTATCATCTTCTTTCTCCATTATCGGCGTATACTAAACTCCCCTTCCACCGTGTCCCTTTTTTGTTCAAAACTGTACGTTTTGCCTCTAAGAGACTGAAGACTACAAAACATTTTTCCCTTCGTCAAGTCCATTTTACACCCTAGTTGATGCAATTCCAAGGCCTTTTGTTAATAACGCACAGAAAGGCTTCGTGGTTTCACTTGACGAAGTGTTGGAATAAGCAGCCTAGAATCCACTTGAAAACAGGTAGGTGATGGGTGTTTTCAAAATCCTGAAAGAAAAAGCTTGTAAGGAAATTGGAAATGCGCTCCTGGAGCGGATAACCCCGTGTACCTGAAACCAGGTACAACCAGGTACGCCAGGTACAGCGCATTGATATGACAAGGGAAATCGGGACACCTTCCAGGTACACTCAGGTACAGGATTTTGAGGGGTGCGGAATTTCCCAGGTACAAAATCAAGTAGGCAGGTACATATTATAGTGTTATAGGTACTCTCAGGTACACATACATACAGGCTGGGCGCGGCCTCGCGCTCATCTGTACCTGTGTACCTGGAAATATACTCACACGTGCGCGCGCGCACACAACGATGCCCGGGCGCGAACGCGATACACACGCGTAAGGGGAGGGTCCCGCGCAGGCGAATACCGGCGAAAATCACAAAGGAGGTGGGAGATGGCGGATCTGACCGATGAGTTGGCGGCACTGGCCAGCCTGAAGGAGAGCGGAGCCCTGACAGAGGAGGAGTTTGCGGCCGCCAAGGCGAAACTGTTGGGCGGAGGGGCGGATCCGGCGCCGGCGGAGCAGCTGACCGACAAGGAGATCAAGCGCCGGGCCAAGCTGGCCGAAAAGGCGGCGGCAAAGGAGCGCCGGACCGAACAGAGCAAGCGAACACTGGGGGGGTGCCTGGTGATAATCGTGTTGTTCGTGATCATCGGGTTCATGATGAAGGACAACCGGACTCCGGAGGAAAAGGCGGCGGAAGCCAAGGCCAGCAAGGCCCGCGAGGCCGCCCAGGAAGCAGAGTGCTTCAAGGACCTGCAGTGCGCGGGGCGCAAGATGGCGGCTGAGTCGTGGGTGTGTATCACACCAACTGAAAAGATGGCCAGGAACTCCCACAAGTGGACGGATGGAACGCTTGAACCGAAGTTCTCTCACTTCAGGTGGAAAATCAAAGGCAAGGTGCTGACCCTGATCGGGGACAAAATCCAGTACCAGAACGCCTTCGGAGCCTGGATCAACCATGTGTACGAGTGCGACATTGACCTGAAAACCAAAAGCTTGCTGGACGTGCGAGCCCAGCCGGGGAGGCTGTGAGGGATGGCCAGGGTGACAGCGCCGAAGCATGGGGCGAATTACAGGATCGAGGGGGAATATATCCGGGGGTTGTTCTACTCAGATGGCAAGCGGATTACGCGGGCGCTATGCAGTGTGCGCGAGGTGGCCTATTCGGCCGGCGGGAAAAAGCGGACGGCCCGGCAGATGGACGACGCCATCCAGCGGGTATGGGAGGCCAAGTTGGCGGATCTGAACAAGGCCTCGCCCGGATTCTGCGATGCATCGATGAAAACGGTATTCACTGACTGGATTGATGCGGGCCGGGCAGCGGGGCGCAAGGAGGCCACCCTGCAGATTCACCGGCTGGCCCGGGACTACTACCTGGACATCGTGGGCGACCACCAGGTGGAAGAGCCGATCGGCAATCCGCCCCGGCCAGGCTATGACGTGCGGCGATCCTCGAAGTTCATTGAGGGGCTGCGGAGCAAAGGGCTGGGGGCGGTCAGGATCAACGTGTTTATCTCGCGGCTGGGCTCGGCGCTTCGGCATGCCTACGACGCGAACATTCTGTACCGCCTGCCCAAGCTGCCCAGGCTGAAGGAACAGAGGCTCCAGCCCCGGGTGCCCAGCCTGGGCCAGGTGAAGGCGATGCTGCAGCGGCTGACGGAACTTTCAGAGACCTGGCCCGATCCGGCTCAACGGAAATCATACGGCCTGCATCGCCTGCTGCTGCTGCTGCTGCTGGGCACGGGCATCAGACGGGGCGAAGCGTACTACCTGGAGCGGTCGCATGTGTTTTTGGATGAACGCCTGATCACACTGGTCACCACCAAGACAGGCCAGCCTCGTATCGTGCGGATCCCGGTGTTTCTCCGATCAGAGCTGGAACGGCACTTCAAGGACACCCCGGGTGCGCGTTGGGTTTTTGAGCACCCCAGCCAGCCAGGCCGGCAAGCATGGGCAAACCCCCGGGGCATGTCCACGGCTTTCCGTCGCCACATGGCAGCGCTGGGGTTTCCTGGCGAGTTCAAGGCGCTGCACGGCTTCCGGGCGCTGTTCGCGAGCGCTGGGCTCAACCAGGTGGGCGTGGCTGCCGAAGCCATGAAGGCGCAGCTCGGTCATGCCGCGCTGGAGACTACGCTCGGGCATTACGTTTCCAGCTTGGATGAGGCGCAACTGCGGGCCGTTGATGACATGGAGAGCCGGTTCTTCACCGACCTGCTTGAGCGGAAAGTGAGCGAAAAGCCCAAAATACTCAATTAACTCAGAGCGATGAACAGCGTTCGCAATGCCGAGGTCGGGAGTTCGATCCTCCTCGTCTCCACTTTCATATCAGGCAGTTAGTGAATTGGGCACGGATAAAATGTAGTGCGCTAAATTGAGCGAAAGAGGGGATAATCGGCCTGGTTGAGCGAGAATTGAGCGAAAAAGCACACTCCCCACGCCTCCGATATTCCCCGTGTTTTATCGAAAACGGAAATATCAAATAGTGCCCCAGGCCGCGAAAACACAGGCGCCCGGCCTTGCAGCCGCATTTCCGTTATTTTCCGTTGTTAGCGTCCGATAATTTCCGCAGCGGGTAATCCTGCCCGGGCGGCGGCTTGATTATGCCGCCGTACACCTCGTGGCCGTAGAACTCCCCCCCGCAGTTTTTGCACTTGCGGCGCCGGCGGATGAACGTATCGTAGGTTTCTGTGGTGGTTACTGCGGACTTTGGATACTGGCAAAAGGGGCACATAGGCTCAGGTCCTTGGATGCCCCTCCCATCAGCAGAGTATAGCATCCCGCTGGATTAAATCAATGATCAGCCGTTTGTATCAGCATCCTCGGCCTGGTTCCCATCGCCGGAGGTACCCTTCCCGCCATCCTTCTCCGTCCGGCTCAACAGGAACGGCTTGAACTTGATCTCGTGCGGCAGGTGCGGGTTGAGAAAGTTCTCCAGGTCCTGCTGCTCTGGCTCCACAAAGCTCAGGTTGAACAGATCCATCTCGTCCTTCAACTCCTTGCCCCCCATGGCCCCGGCCTTGGCGTCCAGGATGATCCCCACCAGGCGCGGGGGCAGCCCGTGACAGGTAATGATCTGCTCGCGGGTGCTCAGCTTGATTTCCCGG
>JAOUPZ010000287.1 GCA_029879595.1 Deltaproteobacteria bacterium
AAGTTTAATAAGGAATAAATTGCGGTTGATAATGCGATGCATTATATAATCTCCTGTTAAATTTGGATATTTTGTTAAAATACCGCGCCAGCCCCTACCCGACTGTATTTGCATCTGTTGCACTGATTTTTTTTTTTAAACTGGAAGTCTTCTTTTTCTACCCAGCGAAAGTTTATCATCTAACGTAATTATTTACAACGGTTTAATTTATTTTTTTTTTCGTGTGGAGGCCTGGGAAACAGGGCTTCCCGCCAGGAAAATAAACATGGACAATTTAGACAGATTAGGGTAGTATCTAAACTCTATTCAGGGGAAACAGCAAGAACAGAACTCAATAGTTTTCGTTTGTAACTTTCGTTTTTATTTTGGCGGGTATGGGAGCCGTGTTCCGGCTCGAAGGATCAACCGGACATGAAACTTACCCGCAGGGAAGACCTGCGCCGTATTTACGCCGAGCCGTCCCGCCGTTCCCTGCTCAAGCAGATGGAACGGCTGGACAGCCACTGCCGGCGGCTCATCTCATACTCGCCGCTGGTAATCATCGGCTCGGTCAACGCCCAGGGTCAGGTGGATGTGTCACCGCGGGGGGGAGAGCCCGGTTTCGTCAAGGTGTTATCCGACACGGAACTGCTGCTGCCGGACCGTTCGGGCAACAACCGGCTGGATACCCTGCAAAATCTGTTGGAGCGTCCCGGGCTGGGGATGCTGTTCATGGTTCCGGGAGTGGATGACACCCTGCGGGTCAACGGCACGGTCCGGATCACTGCCGACGCCGCCCTGCTGGGCCCGCTGGAACTCAATGGACAGGCTCCCCCCACCGGGTTGTTGCTGGAGGTCCACGAAGTGTTTTTGCAATGCCCCAAGGCCCTTATGCGCGCCCGGATATGGAGCCCGGAGCGGAGAGTGCCGCTGGGGGTGCTGCCCACCATGGGCCAGATGCTGGCCGACCAGATTGAGGACCGGGAAAATAAGTCTGCCGAAGAAGAAGCAACCCCTTCTCCAGGCCGGGAAAAAAGCGCCTGACCCTCCCCTTTTGCCGCAGTTTTTTCACACTTCAGCCCACAAACACAGAAACGGCCTGAAATTCCGGATTTGCCGGAGTTCAGGCCGCCGTATGAAACAGTTTTTATTGCCTGGTGGGAGGGAAATTTCTGCCCACCCCGGCAAGGGCTCAGGCGCTGCGCTGGGTGCTGACGCTATCCTCGATGGTGCTTATTTCCACACCCAGGAATTTTTCGATGTGCTTCAGGCAATATGACATGGTGCCCTGATCGCCGGTGCCGTCGATGATCTGGCGCTGATGGGCGGCGTCAAGGGTGGTGAAGGCCCGCCAGATGGTTTCCAGTTCGGTCTGGTTCTGGGTGATCAGGGCCCTGTCGATGAACCGGAACAAGGGGCTTTTCCCCTGAATGCCCCGCACGGCCAGCCCCACACCCATGACGTCGTAGTGAAGCTTTTGAATCGGTTCCATGAATTGTCTCATAGCCTGGTACCTCCAAAAAAAGAAAATGAGGCCATTAGTTCTTTCGCCGGGAGGGAATCCCGGCCGTTACAGAGGGGTTTTGCAAAAGCAGGGCCTTTCATATGGAATAAATGTGGAGAGGCCTAAAACCTTCCGGATGCAGGGAGTCTCAGTATGGGATAGGATCGTAGTTGATTAAAAAAAACAGGCATTCCAGAACCGGCGCACTGTGCCGGGCCGGAATAAATCCCCCGGAAACGAAAAAACAAGGAAGCAAGACACCCATGCAGGTAGATCAACTGACAGAAAAGGCCCAGCAGGCCCTGCAGGCGGCCCATTCCCATGCGTTGCGCATGAAGCACGGCGAGATGGGCACCCTGCATCTGCTGCTGGCCCTGGCCGAGCAGCCGGAGGGGCTGGCCCCCCGAATCCTGGAAAAACTGGGGCTGAACGTAAATTCCCTCATAAACGGCGTCCGGGAACTGCTGGACCGCCAGCCCCAGGTGAGCGGCGCCGGACGGCAGACTGCGCCCAGCAATGCCATGAATCATGCGCTGGCCCGGGCCGGGCAGGAGGCTGCCGACCTGCGCGATGAATACATCAGCACCGAGCACATGCTGCTGGCCCTGGTCGAGGGGGAGTCCGGCGACGAGGCGGCAAAGTATCTGAAACAGTCCGGCCTGGACCGGGAGAAAATCATGCAGGCAGTGCAGCAGATCCGGGGCGGGCAGCGGGTGACCACGCCCAACCCGGAGGATGCCTTCGAGTCCCTGGCAAAATACGGCCGCGACCTGACCGAGATGGCCCGGGAGGGCAAGCTGGACCCCGTCATCGGCCGGGATGAGGAAATCCGCCGGGTGGTGCAGGTGCTCAGCCGCCGCACCAAGAACAATCCGGTGCTGATCGGCGAGCCGGGCGTGGGCAAGACGGCCATTGTGGAGGGCCTGGCCCAGCGGGTGGTGCGCGGCGATGTGCCCGATGGGCTGAAGGATAAGCTGATCATATCACTGGACCTGGGCGCACTCATTGCCGGCGCCAAGTACCGCGGCGAGTTCGAGGAACGGCTCAAGGCGGTGCTCAAGGAGGTGCAGGATTCGGCCGGTACGGTGGTGCTGTTCATCGACGAGATACACAACGTGGTGGGGGCGGGCAAGGCCGAGGGCTCCATGGACGCAGGCAACCTGCTCAAGCCCATGCTGGCGCGGGGGGAACTGCACTGTATCGGAGCTACCACCCTGGATGAATACCGCAAGAACATCGAAAAGGACGCCGCCCTGGAGCGCCGCTTCCAGCAGGTCTATGTGGGCCAGCCCGGCGTGGAGGACACCATCAGCATCCTGCGGGGGCTGAAGGACCGCTACGAGGTGCACCACGGGGTGCGCATCCAGGATTCGGCCCTGGTGGCCGCGGCCACGCTTTCCCACCGCTATATCGCCGACCGCTTCCTGCCCGACAAGGCCATCGACCTGATGGACGAGGCCGCCGCCAAGATGCGCACCGAGATCGACTCCATGCCGGTGGAGGTGGACGAGCTTTCCCGCCGGGTTATGCAACTGGAGATTGAAAAGCAGTCCCTGCTCAAGGAAAGCGACCCCGCCTCGCGGCAGCGGCTGGAAAAGCTGCAAAAGGAACTGGCCGACTTGAGCGAGCGCCTCTCCACGCTCAAGGCCCAGTGGGACGAGGAGAAATCGTCCCTGCAGCGCTCCCGTGAGTTGAAGGAGAAGATCGAGCAGACCAAGCACGCCATCGAGGTTGCCGAGCGCGAGTACGACCTGAGCAAGGTGGCCGAGCTCAAGTATGGCACCCTGGCCACCCTGGAAAAACAGGCCGCCGTGCTGCACAAGTCCCAGGAGGCCGTTGCCAGCCAGCAGCTCATCAACGAGGAGGTGACCGAGGAGGATATATCCGAGGTGGTTTCCCGCTGGACGGGCATACCGGTTTCCCGGCTTCGTGAAGGCGAGATGAGCAAGCTGCTGCGCCTGGAGGAGGAACTGCACCACCGGGTGGTGGGCCAGGACGAGGCGGTTAACGCCGTGGCGGACGCCATTGTGCGGGCCCGCGCCGGGATCAAGGACCCGGACCGCCCCCTGGGCAGCTTTCTGTTTCTGGGGCCCACCGGGGTGGGCAAGACCGAGCTGGCCCGGGCCCTGGCCGTGCAACTCTTCGACGATGAGTCCAACCTGATCCGGCTGGACATGAGCGAATACATGGAAAAGCACGCCATCGCACGGATGATCGGCGCCCCGCCGGGTTATGTGGGCTACGAGGAAGGCGGGCAGCTTACCGAGGCTGTGCGGCGGCGACCGTTCAGCGTGGTGCTGTTCGATGAGGTGGAAAAGGCGCACCCGGATGTGTTCAACCTTTTGCTGCAGATCCTGGACGATGGTCGTCTTACCGACTCCCAGGGGCGCCATGTGGATTTCCGCAACACGGTGCTGCTGCTTACCTCCAACCTGGGCTCACAGCACATCCTGGCCCACCAGGGGCTGGAGGAGGAATATGAGAGGATGCGCGGCGAGGTCATGGAGGAGGTGCGGCGGCACTTCCGTCCGGAGTTTTTGAACCGGCTGGACGATATGGTGGTATTCCACAGCCTGCAGCCCGGAGAGATCGCCCGGATCGTGGACATTCAGCTGGGGCGGCTGCTGGGGCGGCTGGCAGAGCAGCGCATCACGCTGGAACTGACCGAAGAGGCCAGGAAGATGCTGGCCGAAAGGGGCTACGATCCGCTGTACGGCGCGCGGCCCCTCAAGCGCACCATCCAGCGTGAACTGGAAAGCCCCCTGGGCCGGATGATTATCCGCGGA
>JAOUPZ010000035.1 GCA_029879595.1 Deltaproteobacteria bacterium
CCCGATTCCCATGGCCGCGGCGGCCTCGCCCCCAAAGGACTTAACCCCCCGGAACATCAGCATCAGCGAGAGGGAAACCACCACGAACTGCAATCCGGAGGGCAGACCGATACGCAGAATCCGCCGAATGATCCCAAAATCCAGCTTCAGGGGCCGGTTCAGCACCAGCAGGGTGTTCCTCACCCGGCCCAGCACCAGCCACAGGTACACCGCCAGGGGAATGATCTGGGAGATCACCGTGGCCAGGCTCGCCCCCCGGATTCCCAGTTCGGGAAAGGGGCCCCAGCCGAAGATCAGCAGGGGGTCCAGCGCCATGTTTGTGGCCACGCTGATGCCCATCAGCAGGGGCGGGGTGAAGAAATCACCGATGGCCCGCCAGCAAAAGCCCAGCGACATCAGCACCGGCTGCAGCAGAAAGGAAAAGGCGTAGATGCGAAAGTAGGCCAGCCCCTCCGAATATACCAGGGGATCGTTGGTGAAGATTTCCATGAAGGTGGCGGCCGTGGCCAGCGCCCCCAGACAAGCCGCCGCCCCGATGCCCCAGGAGAGCCAGAACACCTGCTGGAACAGCGCGGGAATGCCCTCCCGGTTGCCAGCCCCGTAAGCGCGGCTGAGCAGGGCCAGAGCGCCCACCCCCACGATCATGCCCAGGGCCAGCACTATGAAGAAGGTATTGAGTACAATGCCCACCCCGGCCACCGAGGCGCTCCCCAGCCGGCCCACCCAGTACAGGTCCACCAGGGCGTAGGCGGACTGGAGAATGAACCCACCCAGCACGGGCAGGGCCAGCCGGATCATCAGCCCCGGCACCGAGCCCGTTGTCAGGTCGCGTTCGGCCAATGCTTCCTACCAGTTGCGCTCGAAGACCGTGGCAATGCCCTGCCCCATGCCTATGCACATGGTGGCCAGCCCCACGTTCACCGATTTCTCCTTCATCAGATGCACCAGGGAGGTGGTGATGCGCGCACCGGAGCAGCCCAGGGGATGCCCCAGGGCAATCGCCCCGCCGTTCAGGTTCACCTTGGTGTCCATATCCTTCATCAGCTTGAGGTCGCGCAGCACCGGCAGGGCCTGGGCGGCAAAGGCCTCGTTGAGCTCCACCACGCCCAGGTCGCCGACGGTCATCCCGGCCCGCTTGAGAGCCTTCTGGGTGGCCGGCACCGGGCCGTAGCCCATGATGGACGGGTCAACCCCCACCACGGCCATGGACTTCACCTCGGCCAGGGGCTCCAGGCCCAGGGCCTTGGCCTTCTCGTCACTCATCACCAGCACGCAGGACGCGCCATCGCTGATGGCGGAGGAGTTGCCCGCGGTGACCGTGCCGGAAGCCGGATTGAAGGAGGGCCTGAGCTGTCCCAGCTGCTCCAGGCTGGTATCGGGGCGCACCACCTCGTCCTGTTCCATCCGCACCGGCATTCCATCCGGGTCGTGGCCGTCCACGGCAACCATCTGGGAGGCAAAATGGCCTCCTTGCTGGGCGGCGTGGGCCCTCAGATGAGAGCGCAGGGCGAAGGCGTCCTGGTCCTGCCGGGAAATGCGGTGGATAACGGCCAGCATCTCCGCGGTGAGGCCCATGGCCAGCCCGCCCTTGGCGGCATGGCGGCTGTACTCGGCGGGGATATCCGCCCCGTGGGTCATTTCCACATGGCCCATGTGCTCCACCCCTCCGCACAGAAAGACATCGCCCACACCGGCCATGATGGCCTGGGCGGCGGAGTTGACGGCCTGCAGGGAGGACCCGCAGAGCCGGTTAACGGTCTGGGCGGGCACCTCGTGGGGCAGATCCGCCATGAGCACAATGGCCCGGGCGATGTTGAAGCCCTGCTCCAGGGTCTGGTTGGCGCAGCCCCAGATCACGTCGTCTATCTCCTTGGGATTCAGCGCCGGGTTGCGCTCCAGCAGCGCCCTGACCACGGCCACGCCCAGGGCCTCGGCCCGAACATGGCGGAACACCCCCCCCTTGGATCTTCCCATGGGGGTTCTCACTGCATCCACGATAACGGCTTTCTTCATCTCGCTCTCCGTTCCACAGCCCCTTTTAAAGGGGCTGGCGATATACCACGTTGGGAATCGTTCGGAATCCGGGCCTCGGTGCCGGTTCCGGTTCCTTTATCCTTATTCCTCAGGCCAGCGGCGGGTGAAAGCCCTGTCCCTTCCCGGCCAGCTCCTTCATCTGCCGGGTGGGCTCATACAGCGGCCCATGCGCCTTGTGCCGGTCGGCGGCCTCTACCAGTTTGGCCACTCCCACCGAGTCCGCATAACGCAGCAGCCCCCCGCGGAAGGGCGGGAAGCCTATTCCCAGGATCGTGCCCATATCCACCTCGATGGGGCTTTCCACAATGCCCTGCTCCAGGCAGCGGGAGGCCTCGATGATCATCGGCAGCAACAGACGCTCCTCCAGCTCCTCCTGGCTCATTTCCCTGGGGCCGCCCTCCAGGCCGGGCTTGAGAACATCCATCACCTCCGGATCGAAGGTCTTCTTGTGCTTGCCGCGCTTGTCAATCTCCCAGCTATAATAGCCCTTGCCGTTCTTCTGGCCCAGGCGGCCGGCATTGAACAGCAGGGTGGAGGGAGCGTTGTCGATCAGCTTGATGGTGTCGGGCAGGGCCTCGGCCATTACCACCCCGATGTGATGGGAGGTGTCCAGGCCCACCACGTCGCTCAGCTCGGCCGGTCCCATGGGCCAGCCGAATTTCTTCATGGCCTTGTCCACGGCTTCCACGCTCACTCCTTCCTTGACCAGCTGCTGGAAGGTCATCATGTAGGGGATGAGGATGCGGTTGACCAGGAATCCCGGACCGTCCTGCACCACAATGGGGATCTTGCCCATCTGCTGGGCATAGGCCACCACCCGGGCCAGGGCCTCCGCCGATGTTTTCTCGTAGCGGATCACCTCCACCAGGGGCATCATGTGCACCGGGTTGAAAAAGTGCATTCCGCAGAAATTCTCCGGGCGCTTGAGCACCTCGGCCAGCCTGGTGATGGGAATGGTGGATGTGTTGGAAGCCAGCACCGCGTTTTCCTCCATGGCCTGCTCGGCCTCGATCAGCACCTGGTGCTTGATCTTCAGGTTTTCCGGCACGGCCTCCACCACCACATCGGCAAAGCGCAGATCGCCATAGCTCAGCACACCCTGGATGCGGGTCAGGCCCCCGGCGGCCTCCTCCGGGGTGAGCCTGCCGCGCTGCACCTGCTTGCCGAACAGGCGGGCGGCCTCTCCCAGGCCGGCGCCGATGGCCTCGTGGTTGATATCCTTCATGACCATGGCCACCCCCCTGCTGGAGGACTGGTAGGCTATCCCTCCCCCCATGATTCCCGCGCCCAGCACGCCGGCGGCCTTGATCTTCTGGCTGTCCTTGACGATGGACTTGGCCTTCTTCTTCAGGAACTGGTCGCCGTGGAAGATGGTGATCAGCATGGCGGCCTGGGGGGTCTTGGCCATTTTGGCGAACGACTGGGCCTCCTTGGCCATGGCCTTGTCCCGGGTGTCTCCGGCGGCCTTTTCCATCACCTTCACCGCCTCCACGGGGGCCGGGTAGTTGGGGCCGGCCTTTTCGCCAACCAGGGCCTTGGCCAGGGTGAAGCTCATGGTGCGCTCCACGCCGTTGAGCTTCAGGGGCTCCTTCTTCTCGGCCACCACTTTCTTCCAGCTTTCATCGGCGATGGTCTTCTTCAGCAGGGCCAGCCCGGCGGCCTCCAGTTTGTCGGGGGAGACGACCGTGCTCACCAGGCCCAGTTTCAGGGCCTCGGAAGCCCGCACGTCCCGGCCGGAGGCAATCAGATCAATGGCGTTGTCCGGCCCGATGAGCCGGGGCATGCGCACCGTGCCCCCAAAACCGGGGATGATTCCCAGCTTGACCTCGGGCTGGCCGAGCTTGGCGCCCTCGCTCATCACGCGGTAGGTGGCGGCCATGGCCAGCTCCATGCCCCCGCCCAGCGTATAGCCGTTCAGGGCGGCCACAGAGGGGAAGGGCAGGTCTTCCAGGCGGCTGAAAATACCCTGGGCCTTGGAAAGCCACTGGGCCAGCTCGTTCTCCGGCATCTGGAACGCCGGCAGGAACTCGTTGGGGTCCGCGCCCACGATGAACGCCTCCTTGGCGCTGGTGATCAACAGGCCCTTTACCTCGGTGGCCTGGGATAACTGCTCCACCGCCTGATCCAGCTCACCCATGGTAAGCTGATTGAACTTGTTGACCGACTCGCCCTGGAGATCGAAACACAGTTCTGCAATGCCGGACTTGGCGTCCTTCATGGAACACTTGATAGCCTTGCCTTCAAATTTCATGAGGCCCTTTTGTCGGGATGAGGGTTATCGGGATTCCGACCGGGCGGCCGCTGCCCCGCTGACAAACGCCGGACAACGTAAGGAATCACCATGTGGAATACATATCGCCTACTTATAGTATGATGCTAATGTAGCGTAATATTCAACAAAACAGAATCCGGGTTTTACCGGATGCAGGAAAAGCCGTTTAAACCATACTGTTTCACACTGAACCATCTCAAACTGATAAATTCAAACGTACGGGGCCTGTCCAGGCCGTCACCCGGCAATCAGCCGGCCTCCGTGAGCCCCGCACCGCATGCCCCATGCGCGAAGAACCACACGGAAAACAACCCGGTCACCCGGAAACGGACCGCCCTCCCGGAGAGCGCCCGCAGGAATGCGCCGCAAAGGATATAACGAACATAAACGGAAAAATGCCGCTGGAACGGGATGATTCCATCGGGCTGGCCACCCTGAATTCCAGTTACTCCCATCTGGCGCTGTCGCTGCGCTATCTGCGGGAGTCCGCCCGGCGGGCGGGCTTTGGCCGGGTCTGGCTGGCAGAATACACCACCCGCACCCCCCTGTGGAAAATCGCCGATGACCTGCTGCGCCGCTCACCCCGGCTTTTGGGGTTCAGCATATACATCTGGAACCGGGAGCCCACCCTGGCCCTGGTGGAGCTGCTGAAAAAGCAGCGCCCGGAGCTGCTTGTCGTGGCCGGCGGGCCCGAGGTCTCCTTTGGGGAACAACCCGGCCCGGCCCCGGCATTGCCGAATGTGGATTACCTGATCGCCGGGGAGGGGGAGGAGAAATGGAAAGAGTTGCTGCTGCTGGCCCGGCAAGGGCGGGAGCCGGACCCGGAAACGCTGCGCCGCTGGGCCACCCACGGGGAACAGCTGCCCGCCCTGGAGCACTCCCCCTTTGCACAGGAGGACTACGATGACCCGGAGCTGAAAAACCGGCTGGTGTACCTGGAAACCTCGCGGGGCTGCCCCTATTCCTGCGCCTTTTGCCTGAGCTCCCGTGACAAGCGGGTGCGCTACTTCCCCGCCGACCTGGTGCGGGAGGATATCTCCCGCCTGCTGCAGGCCGGTGTGCGGCGGATAAAATTCCTGGACCGCACGTTCAACCTGGGGCCGGAGCGGTTCCTGGAGTGGCTGCGCTGGCTGGCCGGGTTTCCGGGGGCGGCCTTTCACTTCGAGGTGGTGTCCCATCTGCTGGACGAAAAAACCCTGGCCTGGCTTAAACAGGCTCCCCGGGGCATGTTCCAGTTCGAGGTGGGGATACAGTCCGTGCACGAGGACACGGGACGGCTGATCTCCCGCAAGGGCGGGCCGGGGCAGTACGAGTCCCTGGAGCGGCTGCTGGAGGCGGACCGGGTGCATATCCACGCCGATCTGATCTGGGGCCTGCCGGAAGAATCGCCGGAAGATATCCGGAGTTCATTCGAGCGGGTGCTGGCCCTGCGTCCCCACGAGCTGCAGCTGGGTTTTCTGAAGTTCCTCCCCGGAGCGCCCATCCGGAGCGACGCGGAGCGCCACGATTACGTCTTTTCCGCCCGCCCGCCCTATGAGGTCATCTCCCACCGCCGGCTCAGCGCCAGCCAGGTACTGGAGCTCAAGCGGATGGAGGAGGTGTTCGACCTGTACTACAACTCCGGCCACTTCCGGTTCACCCTGGCCCGGTTGCTGGAAATCTTTCCACCCTGGGAGTTTTTCCGGGCCCTGGCCGACCACTTTGCCGCCGAAGGGCTGCTCATTCCCAGCCACGGCCTGGAGTCCCTGCTGGAGATCCTGGCGGACTGGCTGGACGGATATGGCACCGATCGCCTGCAGCGCAATGAACTGCTGGATCTGCTGCGGCTGGACTACTGCCATCACCGCCGGGTGCGCCGCCTGCCGGAGTTGCTCAAACTGGCGGGAGCGCACCCTCCCGCCGCGGTCCGGGAACGCCGAAAAAGCGGCCCGGATGTATTCGTGGCGGGCTTTACCCACGAGATCACCCTGTCCGGCCGGACGGCGGTGCTGACACCAGCGCCGGAGCCGGTCTGGTACGAATTCAGGTATCCGGACGGCGAGCAGGGGTATTTCTTCCGGCCCCGGCTGGTGCCGCTCCACCCAATCCGGGATGAACCATGAAGAACACTCCTGAGCCGGCCGGCACAGGCAAGCAGGCTCTGCGCCAGCAGATGAAAGCGACCCTGGGCGGTCTGGAGGCCGCCTGGCGCGCCGAGGCCCACCCCAGGATCATGGAAAACCTGCTGGGGCTGCCTGTGCTGGCAGAACTGGAAGGGGATCACGGGGACGACACCGCCCCGGCGGTGCATCTGTTCATTTCCCTGCCCCACGAGGTGGACACCGCGCCGTTGTTCCCCCTGTTCCGCAAGGCCGGTCTGCTGACAGGCGTGCCTTTGCAACACGGCCGCAGCGTGCCGGAGCAGGGCCTGGGGGTCTCCCTGTGGAACCCCGGCGAACCGCTGGCCCGGGGCCCCTTCGGGGTGGCGGAACCCCCCCCGGAGGCTGTCCGGCCCCTGGCCCTGGAAAGAATCGCGCTGGTGATCGTTCCCGGGCTGGCCTTCGACCGGCAGGGCAACCGGCTGGGCCACGGCAAGGGGTATTACGACGAGTTCCTGGCACGGCTGGCCGGGGCCCGCCAGAACGCGGGAAAGCGCGCGCCCTGGCTGGTCGCACCGTGTTATTCCGCGCAGCTGCTGGCCGGCCTGCCCAGCGATCCCTGGGATATCCGCCTGGACTTCATAGTGACCGAAAAGGAGGCCCTTGCCTGCACCGGGTGAAACGCCGGCCGGAAAGACACCTCAGACAATTCCATCCGAAAAACCGGCTGACATACTTTCATTGGAGTTTTTCCTGTTTTTTTCTGCTATCATTCCTGTGAAATTCTCTTAATGGTCAACTGGTTGCATGTTGAAATTTTCAAACAGCCCGGCCCCCGGGCCAAAAGGGCCACACCGGTTCCCGGGGGGGCGGAAAAGCGAATTTGGACCGGCAACCGGGGGCAAATGAAATTCGGGCTCATCAAATAAAAGCAACCTGGCAGGCAGGTGTATTAAAAACGGCCCCGGGTGAATGGGTGAAAGCGAGAAAATGACAGAAGAACAAGAATCCAACGGGGGAAAGGGCGGCGGAACCGGGGGGAAATCCGCGGAACCTACCGCGCCCAGCATCTCTCCGCTGGACGACAAGCTGGATTTTTCGTTGGAAGAAGACGAGATCAAGCGCGGATTTCTCAGCATGCTGAATCCGGCCAACTGGTTTTCCAGGCACTCCACGGAAAAACTTATCCGGGAAGGCCGCGACCTGCTGGATAACGGTTCACTGGCCCAGGCCACCGTAGCCTTCAAAAGAGCCCTGAACATCGACAGCAAGTGCGTACCGGCCTACCGCGGCCTGGGCAAGGTGTTTTTCAAGAAGGGCGGACGCTCCAATATTGAAACCGCGCTGGCCTATTACAGCGAAGCCATCAAGATCAACCCCCTGGACGCAGACCTGTACGCGATCACCGCCAAGGTTTATGACGCCATCGGCAAGCGCAAGGAAGCCACCCTGGAGCGCAAGAAATTCGTCATCGCCAGGGCGCTGGAGGTGGATGAGAAAAACCCGGTGGCCAATAACAACATGGGGATCCTGTTCCTGCAGCAAAACCGGATTGAAGAGGCGATCGGATACTTCAAGAAGGCCCTGGACAATGACCGCAACTTTGATGTGGCCCACCGGAATCTGGCAGCAACCTTTTATCAGCAGGCCAAGGGCGAAAAAGAGCCCGGAAAAAAACGCGATCTTATTGCCAAGGCCAAGACCGAGGTGGAAAAGGCCCTCTCGATAATGCCGTCAGTGGCTTCGCTGCTGGCCAAAGGCCGGATCCTGATGATGATGGGTGATTTTGAGGCGGCCCTGGCAGCGGCCAACAAGGCCGACGAAATGGAGTCGGCCAACAAGGACGTCTTTTTGCTCAAAAAACTTTCCCTGGAACGGCTGGGGAGATTTGATGAAGCCAAGACGGCCTTTGAAAGCTATCAGGCTTTCACCAAAGGTGATTCGGGCGGCGACGAAGAATGACCAGGTTGGAATATCTGCTGTAAATTCCCTTTTTCGTAAACAACAGACCCGGAACCGGGGAAGCCTTCTCCGGATAAATTTTTGTTTTGAGAACTTATACTGAAGCATTCCCCCCTGTTGGAAAAACAGGGGGGATGCGTGCTCCTGGCGGTGGAATCCCTCAGGCCGGACAACCGGTCCGGTGGTATCAGCTGACCATTGAGGAATTGGAGGACTTGGCGGATTTAACCTGTTTTTCCGCCTCGAGTTTTTCCCGCAATGAATCCAGAATGGAAACGCCCGGCTTGCGGGGTCCTTTTCCGATGCTGCCCATGGCCTGCCGGATCATGCGAAGTTTTTCCAGACTGGCGCTGCATTTTTCGCATTCATCCAGATGAGATTTCAACCTTGCTGATTTTTCATCTTCCAGTTCCCCATCGAAATATGCCGACAGATCGACGGAAAAACTTGAGCAGTCTCTATTCATATCATTGCTTTCGAAAATTGACCCCGCCCTGTTCCAATGGTCAGCGGTCAAATTAAATTCACCACCCGATGCCCGGAATGGCACCACACTCAGTTTCTTAACCTGACTGTTTATAACAAGATTTCTACCCATGTCACTATATCCCGAAATTGGCTCATCCCCTGCCAGTTCCAATAATTAGACCGTAATACATGGCAGTTTCTCCATTAAACGGTCATTCAAGGCATAACGGCACTGCCGCTATCCCGCTCCAATAACAATAACCACCTGTTTACATTCATTATCTTTGCCATCAGACGTGGCTCAGGTTTCCTGAATGTAATCAGTCAGCAATTCCTTCAGCCTTTCACGTGCCCTGAAAAGCCGTGATTTTACTGTTCCCCTGGAAACACCAAGTATTTCAGCGATTTCCTCGTAGGAGAATCCCTCCATTTCCTTCAGCACTATGATGACCTTCAGTTTGTCCGAAAGCTCGGCAATAGCCTTGTTGAGCACATCGGAAAGCTCGCCCTTCTCGAATTCCGTCGTGGGAACATAGGTTGTATCGGGCACATCCTGTTCCCGTCCGGCCTCATTGAGGTTATCCCCCAGGTTGGAGGACAGGGACACGCTCTGCAGTCCCCGTTTGCGCCGGCGCATGTAATCAATGCAGCTGTTGACTGTGATCCGGTACAGCCAGGTGTAAAACGAGTAGGTATGCTCGTAGTTTTTTATTTTCCGGAAGACCTTTAGGAACACCTCCTGCGTGAGATCGAAGCTTTCCACCTCGTCATTGATCATGCGCAGGCAATGGTTGTACACCCGGCTTTCATACTTGAGCACCAGTTCCTGAAAGGCATTCTGGTCGCCCTTCTTGAAGGCCGCTATCAGCTGGGCATCCTTCTGGTAACTGGCCAGCTTTTCCTCGTCTTCACCGGACGAATCACCGTTCTCGGGCAAATGTCCCTGGGCAGGCTTTTCCTCGGTGATTCCTTTTTCTTTTGTCATGTTCGCGGTCATGTCTGAATGCACTGTATCAACGTATCAATGTATCAATGTATCTTTTTCACTGTAGCACTGTAGCACTGTGTCACTGTAGCACTGCATCAGACTGCCTTTTTGCGCCCTGCATTTTTTCGCCTTGGCCAGGCACTGCCTGGCGGTGGATTTTCACCGGCTCCTGAAAAAAACGGAGCCACCTGCCGTACCGGGTCTTCCTGCAAGCAGTTGTATTTCTTTTTTCCAGCAATTTTCCTGCAATTTTCCTGCTACTACAAAACCATCTTTGCTCTATCCCAAACAAACCAATCAATAAAAACTTATACGCCACGGCCGCCGGAAAGGTTCCCAATACCGGAAAAATAAATTCTTTTGAAAACAGAAGGTTGTTGCCCCCCCACCCCCGCAAGCGGGGTCCGGCCCGGCTTACTCCTGCCGGAACACCTCCACCAGCAGTCCCCCGGCCTGAAGCGGGTCCCGCGAAGCGAACCTTTCATCCACCAGGTGCGGGGCCACGGCGATAACCTCCCCCTCCAGCAGCAGCACGGGCAGACCCTCCCGTTGCCAGGGTGGCATCCTGACATCGCGCAGCACATCGGCCAGGAGCCGGGGCCGGTCCTTGCCGGGGGGCCGGAACCTGTCCCCGTCCTGTCGCGGCCTGAGCTCAAGCCCGGCCCCCGGGGGCAGGCCGTGCAGCAACCAGCGGGCGGCCTGCCGGGGCTCTGTCAGTTCCGTGATTTTCGCGTCATCTCCGGCCAGCCGGCCTTCAATGCGCCATTGGTTACCGACCCGGATGGAAACATCCCCCGGCAGGCGGCTGTGACTCCCGCCACCCTCCTGTTCCCGCGGGCGCACCAGCAGGCTGTCCCCGCGCCTGAGCAGCACCCGCCCGGCCGGCAGATGCAGTTCCCAGTGGGTTCCCCCCGCCTCCAGAAGCTCCAGGGTTTTTTCGATGCTGTCGTAATCCAGGTCGCCGGGAATGCCGGCACCGATGAACCTGTACAAAAGGGCGCCCTGCACCAGGCGCGGGCGGTTCGCCAGCAGGGCCGTCTCCAGGCGGGAAGGTTGCTCCGGCGTCCCGGCCCCGGCCTCTTCCCAGGCCCGCCGGCATTCGTCGTCCAGCCACCGGGACAGCTCCCGGCTCTGGCGCTCCAGGGCCTCCAGGCGCCGGGCCATGGCACCTGGGGGCGTCTCCGGGCCGCCGGCCAGCTCGTTGAGCAGGGGCAGCAGCTCATGGCGCACCCGGTTGCGCTTGTACTTCAGGCTTTCGTTGCTGGGGTCCTCCAGCCATTGCTGCCCGAGATCCCGCAGGTAGCCGCGCAGCTCCTCCCGGCCAAAGGCCAGCAGGGGCCGGAAGCCGGTCCCCAGCAGCACCTCCATGCCCCGCAGGGAGCCCAGATGTGCGCCCCGCAGGAACTTGAGCAGCCAGGTCTCCTGCTGGTCGTCGCGCTGGTGCCCGGTGGCGGACCAGTGCAGCCCCCGGCTGCCCAGCAGGCCGGCGGTCTGCTCCATCCTCCAGGCACGGGCTGCGGCCTGCATTCCTGCCGCTGGGTCGAGCCGGGTGGTTTTCCGCAGATGAAACTCCAGACCGGCATCCCGGGCCAGCTTCTCGACCCACTGGGCCTCCCGGCCCGATTCGGGCCGCAGGCCATGATCGAAATGCACCACCTCCAGCTGAAAGCCCAGCTCTCCGGCCAGCGCCGACATAAGGCGCAAAAGAGCCGTGGAATCCGCTCCCCCGCTGACCTGGAGCAGCCCGCGGGGTCCGGGCAGACGGGGGGGAAACCCCGGCGGCATCCCGGACCGCCCCCGGCCCGGCGAGCCGGGGCGCAGCAGTTTCAGCAGTCTGGATTCAAGCGGGTGCATGGCTCATGGGGATGGGGGGTTTTAAAGAAGCAGCTTGTGCTCCCCGGGGGCAGGAACCTCCTCAATGACCGAGCGGCCCTGCTCCAGGTTGCCGCAGGTCCACTGCCAGTATTCGCTGAGGCGGATCCTCCCGTCGGGAAGTCTTTCCGGAACGCTCTGGGCGCGGCCGGTCTTCAGCGCCCCGGAGTCCTCCAGGTGCTGATAGCGCATGTCCAGCATTCCGTTGCCGGCCATCCTGGCCACCAGGGTTCCGTGCCGGATGGCCCCTCCCCCGTATGTCCCCCAGACAAGGTCGTCCTGCTGCCGGTAATAAAATAGTGTCTCCCCGGCCACCGGGCCCTCCGGGCCGATAACCAGGGGACGAAAGAACCTGCCGTCCAGATTGAAGGCCGGCTCCGTGGTTTCCCCTGTTGTTTTATTGTTGTCAGACATTCATTTCTCCTGGGAAAATATCCAGGCCCTCCCTGGTCCCATTTTCGTCCGGAGCATCGTAGCCGGTTAATGGTCATCCACGCCCGGGGACGGCCTAAATGATTTGGAATACCGGATTCTATCAGGCGGCTCCCGGCATGTAAAAACACCCGGCGTCGGCCTGTCATGAAAAAGGCCGGGATCAACCGAGATGGCAGGAGAAGCATGGCCCAGAGAATGATAGACCTGAGAAGCGATACCGTCACCCGGCCCGGAACGGCCATGCGCGAGGCCATGGCCTCCGCGGAGGTGGGCGATGATGTCTTTGGCGAGGACCCCTCGGTCAACGCCCTGCAAACTGAGGCCGCGAACCTGCTGGGCAAGGAGGCGGCGCTCTTTGTGCCCTCGGGCACCATGGCCAACCAGGTGGCCCTGAAGGCCCACACCTCCGCCGGCGACGAGGTGATCATCCACCCGGACGCCCATATCGTCCGGGCCGAGAGCGCCGCCGGAGCAGCCCTGGCCGGGGTGCAGTTCCGCTATGTCGGCGAGCCCGACGGCTCCCTGGACCCGGAGCGGGTGGCTCCGTTGATCTCCGATGGGGCCAACCCCCACTTCGCCCCCACCCGGCTGATCTGCCTGGAGAACACCCACAACTTCGCCGGGGGCAGCGTGATTCCCCTGGAGCGCATGCGTGAATTGAGCACCCTGGCCCGGGAGCGGGGCCTGCCCCTGCACCTGGACGGCGCCAGGCTGCTCAACGCCGCCGCGGTCCTGAAGGTGGCCCCGGCCGAGATCACCGCACTGGTGGACAGCACGACCCTGTGCCTATCCAAGGGCCTGGGCGCTCCGGTGGGCTCCCTGATTGCCGGCCGCGCCGATTTCATCCGGCGCTGCCTGCGCTTCCGCAAGATGTACGGCGGGGGAATGCGTCAGGCGGGCATCCTGGCCGCGGCGGGCAGGTATGCCCTGGCCCATAACGTGGCCCGGCTGGGCGAGGATCATGAAAACGCCGCGCTGCTGGCCCGGGGTCTGCTGGAAACCGGCCATATTAAGCTGCTGCACGGCCTGCCCCAGACCAACCTGCTGTTCTTTTCCCTGGAGCACCCGCGCCTGGACGTGCCGGCGCTGGCCGCCGAGCTGGCCCGCCGGGGAGTGCTCATCGGGGCGCTGGGACCGGCCATGGCCCGTGCGGTCACCAACCTGGATGTCAGCCGCGATGACATTCAGACCGCCCTGGCCCAGATCAGCGACATCCTGGGCCATTGAGGAGGCAGGCTGGCCCCGGTCACCGGCTCTGTCCAATGGCTCTGTCCAATGGCTCTGTCCATCGGCTCTGTCCCCGGAACACGGGCAGCAGTACACCGGAATTTGATCTGCGCGAAAAAAAATAATCCGCGCCGGGAATAATCCCGGCGCGGTTTCAAGGCAAGCAACGCAACACCCCAACCTCCCGACCCCTTTTCAGCCCAGAAGCTCTATCGCCCGTAAATCACAGAGCCCCTCAGGTGGTGCCCCTCATGTGGTGCCGCTCAGGTGGTGCCGCCCAGAAGGCACCGCCCAGACGGCACCGCTCAGCAGGCGTTCAGTTTGCGCGACATCACCTGTTGCAGTTCGCGGAGCACATGGGGGTGGTTTTCCGCCAGGTAATCGTTGAAAACCTCCAGCATGAAGGCCACGTTTTCCGTCTCTTCCTTCTGCTGGCCGGCCACGTCCACGATCTGCTGCACCAGTTCGCGGATATAAGCCGTGTAGTCCGAATGGGAGACAAAGTGCTCGTCACCGATTTTGGTGCTGCGTACTCCGCTGGCCTTCAGAAGTTCCATCGATTCGTTGATCCAGGTGTTTGTGTTTTCCATTGTCCTGCTCCTGTTGAAATGGCTTGCCGCCGTGTTTTCAGTTTCTCCATTTTGGAAACCGTTTCTGCTTCCGTCCCGGCCACTCTGTGTGACCATCATTTGATTTAAGGATAGCCGCCCCCCGTGAAGGAACTGTGTAAGGGAAGTGGAAACAACTGATAGAAAAATCGGCGCTCGCAAGGGTAAATATGGGTAAAATAAACGTA
>JAOUPZ010000288.1 GCA_029879595.1 Deltaproteobacteria bacterium
GTTCGGCCATGGCGCCGACCTCCAGGGCGTTGCGCCGGGTCAGGGTAAGCCTCAGCCCGGTCTTCATTCCTGCGCCCTTGGCGTTTTTTAACCCCTGCAGGGCTTTTTCAAAGCCGCCGCTGAAGCCCCGGTACTCATCGTTGAACCCCGGCGAGCCATCAACGCTCACCCCCACATAGGAAATTCCGGCGGAGGCCAGCATATCCGCGGTTTTCCCGTCTATCAGCGTGCCGTTTGAGGAAAGGTGAGTCCCCATCCCCAGCGAGCGGGCCTGCCTGATCAGGGTCTCCAGGTCATTGCGGAGCAGGGGCTCACCCCCGCTGAAGATAACCGCCTTCACGCCCGCGGCCGCCAGATCCTCCAGCAGTTTCATGCCTTCGGCGGTGTTCAGTTCTCCGCTGCCCTTCTGATCGCCGGAGCCGGCGTAGCAGTGGGGGCAGGTCATGTTGCACTGCAGACAGACGTTCCACACCACCACCTGTGGAGCGGAGCCGGCCTGTCCGAACCGCATGGACTCATTTCCGCCCAGGTCGCTGGTGCCCTTCTGCCGGGCCAGGCTCAATAATTCGGATACCATCAACATGGCGAATTCTGTCGGAAAGTCCAGCCCGTGTTTTATCCGGCCCGGTAGTTGTTCTGAGGAGTTCCGCGGCTATCCAACACGGTTCTCTGTAGTTCATCCCCCGGCCTTTCGGATATTAATACCGCTTTATCCCGTCAACATCGGGCTGACATAAAATATTAAAGCTAAACAATAGGCTTTAGCAATTGTATCGGTAACTTTTAACCTGTAATCGTGGACATGTGTATGATACATGACATATCCGACGATGGCATTTAATTTACCCGGTAAACGGCTTGCCGAGGAATGGAATGTGCCGGGTGGGAGGGCTGGCTTGAATTGCAGGAGTATTCCTTTCACCCGGAAAGGCGAGAAGGAAAGAAGGGGAACAGAGAAGGCCGCACGGACTTTTCGCCCGGACCTTGCCGGGGAAATACAGGGCGAGAATGGGGGACAGGCCGGGGTGGACTCAGTCGCAGGCCGGCAGATAGACCACGAACGTCGTCCCCTTGTCAGGCTTGCTGGAAAAGGTGATGGTTCCCCCGTGCTGGCGGGCCGCTCCGTATGCCATGGAAAGCCCAAGACCCGCTCCGCGGTAGGGCTCCTTGGTGGTGAAGAAGGGATCGAACAGCCTGTCCCGGATTATATCCGCTATTCCACTGCCGTTGTCGCAAACGGTCAGGGTGGTCAGACGACGGGCTTTTATCCAGGGGTGCTGCTTTTTAAACTCACCGGTGACTTCGGTCAGGGATGTGCCTATCTCCAGGCGTCCCCCGCCGGGCATGGCTTCGCGGGCATTGGTGCACAGCTCAAGCAGCAGGCTTTCCAGGACATCCAAGTCAACCTTGACCTTGGGTGCCCAGGCAAGTGTGAGGAACAGGTCAATGCGCGGGCCCAGGATATTCTGGATGGTTTTGGTGCGTTCCAACACGAAGTCGGCCAGGCTGTATTCGCGCTTGTTGAGCAGCTCCTGCCGCCCAAAGCTGAGCAGCCGGCGCACCATGGACACCGATGACTGAATGGCCTGCAGGGCGGAGTGCATGTTTTTTTCCACAGAGGCGGGAATGGTGCTCTCATCCAGGGTCAGCGCACAGTTGGCCTGAACCATCTGAAGCCGGTTGTTGAGGTTGTGGGCCACCCCGCCGGCAAGCCTGCCCACGGCCTCCAGACGCTGCAGCTCAAGGTTGCTTTCCGCATCTTCCCCCGGGCCCGCAATATTGCTGATTGTCAACAGGGCCGCGGTTTTACCGTCCCATTCAACCTGTCGGGAACTGTAGCGCAGGAGTAGATGTTTTCCGTCAAGGCTCGTCGCATGGATTTCACCGTTGTACATCTCCGCCGGGGTCTTAACATTGCCGGGCCTATCCGTTCTGAAAGCCGGCATATTGCCAGGGGAGAACAGCCCTGACAGTGAATCCAGTTCCAGGACTTCCTGGGGGGATGAAAATCCGAAAATGCCGGCAAAAGACTGATTGGCATACAGGGGACGTAAATCCTGGTGCAGGACTATCCCCTGGAAGGAGCCTTCCACCACCAGCCGGAAGATATCTGACTCGGAGTTCAGCAGCGCCTGGGTCTCCCTGAGCCGGGAGACATCCCGGGCGATGGTGTAGATGAGGCCATCGGCAATTTCGGAATGGAACTGACATTTCAGCACGCGGTAGCTTCCATCCTTGTGCCTAGCCCGCACCACCATTTCCTGCCTGGCTCCACTGGTTTTTAGCTCCAGGTAAATCCTGCGTGAATCCGCATGATCATCCGGATGGACTAGATCCCACCAGGGAATTCGCAGCATCTCATCCGTGTTGAATCCCAGCACGGCGGAAAAGGCCCTGTTGGCGTAGGTGAAGAAGCCTTCAAAATCCATTACGGCCAGCAACTCCCGTGACATTTCCATGAAGCGGAAGGACCTGTCCCTGTCCTTGCCCTTTTCTCTGTCCCTGCCCTTTTCTATGTTTCCGGAAAATTCATGGTAGGAAAGCGCGTCATTGGTAATCATAAGACCTTTTTCAGTTTGAGTTTCATCTGCTTTGATGGACATGGTCTTAACCCTGGCGATGCCGCATTGTTCAAAAAAAAATATTACATTAAGTAACGCGGGGATATCACAACAGGTTCCTGCTAACGGGAAAAATACTTCCGGGGCAGATGATAGCTTGCTGAGGCTGGTGCAGTGAAGAACCGGCAGGGCAAAAGAGCGGGCCTGGAGAGCGGCCAGAGAGGTTATTTAAATAGATCGCAAAACAGGATTCAGCCGATGATTCGCAGGCAGGCACGGGCTATCTCATCGGCGGAATCTCCCGGGAACAGTTGGTCAGTGGCCTCCTCCATGCCCTTTATCCGCTCGGGGGCCCCCAGCAGATCGGCTATAACCGCCGCCAGCCGTTCCCCGTTCAGATCGTGCTGCCGGAGCAGGACGGCGGCTCCGGCAGCGGCCAGCCTCTCGGCATTGCGCAACTGGTGTTCACCGCTGGTGCCGGGGATGGGAATGAGCACCGAGGCGCGCCGGGCCGCGACAATTTCCCCCACGGCGCTGGCTCCGGCCCGGCTTATCACAAGACGGGACTCACTGTAGGCGGCCGCCATATCCTCTATGAACGGCGTCACCCGGGCCCGCAGATCAGAACCAAACTCCATCTCCTCTCCTGAGGGGCCATTGGGCGGAGTATGGCCCCCTGAGCCCAGATGCAGGACGTATGCTTCGCGGACCCAGTCCTGGTCCAGGCGGCCGGTCTGGTGAAGTATGCTCAGCGGGGGCCCGCTCTGCCTCAAAAGGGGCAGGGCCTCGGTTAGAGCCCGGTTGATGACCCTGGCCCCCTGGGATCCGCCGACCACGAATACCTGGTGCGGTTCAGCGGATGAGCCCCTGGTTTCGGAACCGGGCTGCGGGTTGTTCCTCAGTGCCAGAATGGACTCCCGGACGGGATTGCCGGTTACGAGCACGTTGCGGAAGAAGCCGTGTTCATCCTTAACCGCCGTGAAGGCGGTGTGCACAAATCTTCCCAGCAGGCGGTTGGTAATGCCCGGATAGGCGTTCTGCTCCTGGATAACGCAGCGCCGGCCCAGCAGAAGACCGGTGGCCAGCACGGGGGCCGAAGCATAGCCCCCCACTCCCAGGATCAGGTGGGGGCGGAACCCGAGGATTATTCCCAGGCATTTTAAAAAGGCCACGGGAAGCATCAGCAGCACCAGCAGACGCCTGCTCCAGGAAACTCCGTAGAGCCCCCGCACCGGCACAAGGTATAACCGATAGCCCCGGCGCGGCACCTCCCGGGCCTCCAGGCCGTACGAACTGCCGGCGAACCGGATGTCCACGCCTGGGCAGTGGCGTTGCAGGGCCTCGGCAATGGCCAGGCCGGGAAAGAGATGCCCCCCGGTTCCCCCGCCAGCTATCAACACCCTGGTTGCGGTGCCCGGCCGGGTGGCGTTCCTGCCGTTCTGCTCTGTCGGTGATGCCTGCTCATCGGCCATGGCTGTTACCTTTTATAAGGGGCCGGTGTCCCCATGGGTGTGGCTCTGCGCTCGGCCTGGGCGGCGGCCTGGGGGTTCCGGCCCACGTTCAGGAGGATCCCCGTCATGAACAGGCTTACCACCAGCGAGCTTCCGCCATAGCTGATAAATGGCAGGGGCAGCCCTTTGGTGGGGATCAGACCCATGACCACCGACATGTTGATCATGATCTGCAGAGTAAAC
>JAOUPZ010000289.1 GCA_029879595.1 Deltaproteobacteria bacterium
GTAGTAGGTAAGCATCTTGGCCGCTTTCTAGGGGTTAAATAAAAGGGGTTAACTTTATGTTATCAGTTGAATTATCCCCCGCAGAAAATATAAAAACCAGCGGAAAAAGGCTCAAGCCCGCTTGCCCGGCTAGTTCTCTGGCGGGGGCGTGTTTCCGGCTTCCCCGGAAACATTAAGTATCAGTCCCGAAATGCCTTTGATGACTACCTGCTCGCCCTTGCCCAGGGGCTGATCGGAGCGGGCCTTCCAGGTCTCACCATTAAGGAGAACGGTTCCGGGCGAGTCCGGTGCTATATCTTCGGTCACCAGGACCCTGAGTCCCACGATATTGTCCTGAGAGGAAAGGCGGGGGCTGCGCTGGCTTGTAATCAGGAGCCTTCCTATGAAAACTGAAATCAGCGCGATGAGGCCCACCGTGGTGTAGATCATGGGCCGGGAAATCCTGAGATCGGTCTGGGTTTCATCAAGCAGAAACAGGGAGCCATAAAGCAGGCTGGCCAGGCCGGCGAGGCCCAGCAGGCCGAAACTGGTGACGAATGTTTCCGAGACCAGCAGGATTACCCCCAGCAGAAGCAGTCCCAGGGAACCGTAGCTAATGGGAAGGGACTGCATGGCCAGCAGGGCCGTGATCAGGGCCAGGGTGCCCACCACGCCGGGCAGAAACAGGCCGGGATTGGAGAACTCCACATACAGGCCGATTATCCCCAGGGCCAGCAGGAAGAACACCAGATTGGGATTGCCCAGTTTGCTGAAAAAGCTCTGGGAAAAACTCATGTCATGCCATTGCCGGGGTATGTCCCTGGTTTCAAGGGTGATATTCCTGTCGCTTGTTATGTTGATCTCACGGCCATGAAGATTTTCGAGAAGCTCATCCAGGCTGGTCGCCAAAATTTCGATCACTCCAAGCTCAAGCGCTTTTTCGCCCGTGATGGAGTGTGATTCACGCACGCTGGAGACGGCCCATTCGGCGTTTCTGCCCCGCATCAAGGCGATGGACTCCACCCAGGCCGCGGTATCGTTCACAATCTTTTCATTGACCACCTTGTTCGATGGCACGCCGTAGGGAGATACGGGATGGGCGGCCCCGATATGGGTGGCGGGCGACATTGCGGCAACATGGGAAGCCAGTACAAGCATGGTGCCCGCCGAGGCGCCCCTGGCCCCGGAAGGCGTAATGTAGACGATTACGGGCAGGGGGGAGTTCAGGGTTTGCTGGACGATATCTCGCGTCGCACTGAGCAGGCCGCCCGGGGTATCGAGAAGCACCACAAGGCACTGGCCGTTGCTTGCAATGGCGGATTCAAGTGAGTTCTGAAAATAGGTACTAGTATTTTCTGTGATGGCCCCCTCAATTCTGATCAGGTGAATGGCCCCGGGGCCTTCGGATGGCTGATCTGGCCGGGCCGGGCCTGCAAATGATACCAGGAGCAGAACTCCAGCCAGAAACCCGAGGAGTACAGAAGAAGGTGCTGCTTTGTGTGATGCGGTGCGTATCATAACTATAAAATCAACAATAACAGTGTGGTATATTTAAAGTCCCCACTTGAGAGAGTACCGGCTCGGCAGAATATTAATCAACGTCAGTCATGCGCAAAATAATAAAGGCATTAAAATCATTGATCAAAAACAGTTGAAAGCAGTTAGTGCCGGGGAAGCGGCCTTTTGGGCCATCCGAAAATGTGGAACACCCTATAATGTGTGACACCCGTTAATGACAGTGATCGAATCCAAAAGCGGCAAGGGAATATCTGGCATTTGACTTTGCTGCCTAAGCCTTGGCAATCACAGGGTGCATATCCGTTCCTTTTGAGATTGCCAAAGGGGCAAGATCCCGCCAGCCGCCGGTGATCAATAATCCCGAAATTTTCAGCAGGTTAAATTTTAACAGCTAAATTCAAAACCTGATACCCGGATATTGTCAGGAAACGGGGAGCCTCCCTATCATTCGGCTTTGTCCCGGTAATCCAGATAGGTGAAGACCAGGGTCTTGATAAGCGTGGCCAACGGCACTGCGAAGAATACCCCCCACACCCCCCAGATGGCCCCGAATACCATGGTGGACACCAGGATGATCGTGGGCCTCATCTGGACAGCTTCAGAAAGGAGATACGGCACCAGGATATTGCCGTCAATGAACTGGATAAGGCCATGTACGATCATGAGCCAGGCCAGATTCCAGTCGAACCCCCATTGAGCTATTCCGAGAATGAAAATGGGAATGGTTACCGCCAGAGCGCCGACATAGGGAATGATGACAGATATTCCGGCTGCCAGGCCCAGGACTGCGGCATACTGGAAACCCAGCATGAAAAAGGCCAGCCAGGAGGTAAAGCCCACGATAATAATTTCCCAGACCTTGCCTCGCACATAACGGCCCATCCTTGATTCCATTTCCAGCCAGATATGCTCTACGAGTTCCTTGCGCCTGGGAAGGACCCTCATAAAGGCCGACTCGAGCTCTTCCTTGTCCTTCAGGAAAAAGAACACCAGCAAGGGAATTATGATGGTGTAAACGACCCAGTGTGTGGCGCCGCTAACCGTTCCGGCCATGTGTTTGAGCACAGTCTTGGAGTACTCGCTCATGTTTGACGCGGCAATTTCGGATAGTCCGGTCTTGCTCTTTGTGAAGTCGAGGATGAATTGCGGCAGTTCAAATTCCTGGGAAATTATTCGCAACTTTTCAACAAGTTGCGGAAAGGTGTTGAACAGAATAACAGTCTGTTGGGCGGCTATTTTAATCGGGCCGAAGAGAATGCCCACGTAGATCAGAAAGAACCCGGAAAAAACAATGATGATGGCTGTATTGCGGCTTATGCGCTTGCAAAGATCCATAACCATGCCGTCCAGAAAATAGGCCAGCAGAAAGGAAAGGATGATGGGGATGAGAATTTCACCCAAAAAAAGGAACAGGATGACTGGCAGTCCCAGGACAAGGGCCAGAGCGATCCATTCCGGATCGTAAATCATTCGCAGGAATCCTGATTTTTCGGGAGTTTTTGATGTCATTTATTAAAAATGTACCTGTTTGGTTTGAAAAAACCGTCGTCCGGCTCTGGTGTTACATGTCCAGCAGGTTTGGGCCAGCCTGCAAAACGCTGTTATTATTCCCCCAGGCTCATAAGCCTCATGACAGCACGGGGTGAGTCCCGGGAGCCGTCAAAGAAGCAGTTTTTCCTGGGCCGGATCTTCCGGTTCGGTCTGCTTTAAAGGAGGTTTCTTTTTTTCTTCTGGTTCAATAGGGTCGGTTTTGTTTTTCGTACCGAACATGCCCTCGAGAATTTTTTCCTTGTAATCCTGTCCGCCTTCCAAAAAGCTGTCTGTGGCCTTGCAGTGAATGGGGCCCAGGGCCTGCAATTGCTGGATCCGCAGGGCCTTCAAACGGACCAGCTCCAGCAGTGCGATGAAGGTCAGGACGATATGGGCGCGATCCATGCCTTCTTCAAAAAACTCGTTGAAATAGATTTCCCTGCGGCTGGACAGCACGTTCAGGACATGTTCGATTTTTAATTCGATCTTGCTGCGGTCCGGCAGAATGCTGAGTTCATTGAGGCTTCCCGCCTTCAGAAGAATATCGCGGAAGGCTTCCAACAACCCGAAAAGGGTCACCTCCTCAAAGACATGCCCTTCCTCGCTGGTTTTTTCCTCATCCTCGCTGCCCGGTCGGCGGGGGAAAATGTCGCGCCCCAGGAGGTCACGGCCGCTCAGTTCAACGCCCGCGTCCTTGAACCGCTGATATTCCCTGAGACGCAGCAAAAGCATTTCCTCCACCGTATCCGGATCAAGTTCATCTTCCAGCAGTTCATCGCGGGGCAGAAGGCTGCGTGATTTGATCCAGATAAGCGTTGAGGCAATGGCGAGAAAATCACCGGCCTGATCCAGGTTCAACTGGCGGATATGTTCTATATGGGCCAGATAGGGCTCGGTAAGTTCGGCCAGCCGCACTTCCTGAATATCCAGCTTTTGCTTCCTGACCAGTTGTAGCAACAGGTCCAGGGGGCCGTCATAGCCGGATATACTTACCTGGAGAGGATCAAAGCCGAGGATATCGGCCTGGGTATCATTTTGGTTGGCAGACGTTTCCACGGCTGTCTCCATGGCTGTTTCCGCAGTTGTTTCGGTATCGGTCATGGAACGCCTCCATGGCGTGTTTGTAAAATGAGCGCAATATGGTTTATTTCGTGAATCCGGCCCGGTTTGGCGTGTCGGCTCAGGTTCAGGAGCCACTTCCAGCCGTTGTGAATTATTTACCAC
>JAOUPZ010000290.1 GCA_029879595.1 Deltaproteobacteria bacterium
TTAAGTTTAAACTCCAAAAGACTTATTACGACATTCATATTTGGTTTGCAAGAAAAATCCAAATAATCTCGCTAAAATAAAATTATTGTTAACATAATGATAATATAGATATTTTCAGGAAAAATATTAGCAATAATTCCTGTCCTTTATGAGGTTTATGGCGGCTTTTTCCGACGTTAACGGGTTTGTTGCCAACACAATATCCGAGGCCGGTCCGGCTGTTTTCAGAAGGCCGCTGTGCACATGATCCGGTCGGATGTGGATGGTGTGTTCATAGCATCTGTCTCACGACAGACCAGGGAACCCGGTGGGGCAACACTCAGGATTCCAGCCGTAAAACAGCAATGTTATTCTGGGCGTAGTTTTTAGGCGTTGGATCTTTGAGGCGCAGTTCTTCAAGGCCGGGTGGATGGCCCGGCCCGGAATTCGCCGGGAGTCATCCGGGTCCAGCGCCTGAAAGCCCTGTTGAAGGTGCTTTGTTCGGAAAATCCGAGCAGGTATGCGACTTCATGCAAGGGGGTGTGGGAGTCGCGCAGGTAGTTTCTGGCCAGATGGCAGCGCACTTCGTCCAGCAGCGCCTGATAGGTGGTTCCCTCCTCGCCCAGCCTGCGCTGCAAGGTGCGGGTGCTGCACCCCAGGGCCCGTGAAATCTCCCTGATGGTCGGTCCCCCCCGGGGAAGCCATTCCACAAGAATGTTCCTGGCCTGATCCATCAACCCTCCCTGCACGGGCAGCTTTTCCAGCATGGCCTGGGCCTGCTGCTCCAGGATGGCCTTCAGGCCCGCGTCCGCCCCCGCTAAAGGGTGGTTCAATATCGCGCTTTCAAGCACCAGCTCGGTTCGCTCCTCATTGAACCTGATGGAGGGGCCGAACAGCGCCAGATGCTCCTCCAGGTTCTCCGGTGCGGGGTGCTGGAAGCTCACCCCGTGCGGCCTGAATCCATCCCCCAGCCTGCTTCTGATGAACATTGCCAGTGATCCCAGCCCCGCCTCGGCCATGTGCCGGGGCACCCGGAGCCGGGCATCGCGCGGGCGGATGGAAAACCGGGCCCGGTTCCCTTCAAGCTCCAGCAGGTGCTCCATTCCGTCGGTGATCAACTGCTGGTAGCGCACGGCCTGACGGATCCCCTCGCCGATGGTGGCGCTGCTCATGAACACATGCAGGATAATGTTGTTCCTGATGGGATGGTGCCTGGCCGTCATGCGCAGGCCGATGTTCTTTTCTCCGGTGCGTTGTTCCGCCTCGGCATACAGCGCGAACACCTGCCCCAGTGGTATGCGGCCGTTCATATCACCCAGCACCCCCGCATCCAGGCCGACGGCTGCAAGAACCGCCTGGCGGTCTCCGCCCAGTTCTTCGATCATGGCCAGCACCTCGTTGGCCAGTGAAACCGAGACCGTATATTTGTTTTCCGGAGTTCTTTCTTTCAGGTTTGGCAAAGATTCGGCTGGCATGGAAGGCAAAAAGTTTGGCGCGTTAGGTCAATACTCCCTTTTGTTCGTATGGTTTCATAAAACCAGGAACCGGACAAACGGCATTGCACCCCGGGATGAACACAGGCCCGGGATGGCGGTTGCTGTTCCTCTTGACCGTCCGGTCGCGGCCCCTCATCCGGCGGGTATGCCGGCGGTGGTGGGGTCTGAAACCTAGGGAGATTGAAATGAACGTGAAAAAAACTGCGCTTGCCACCCTGGCCGGGGGAGTTGTGATGTGGGCAGCGGCGGGCCTGTGGCACAAGGTTATCCTGTCCGGGTTCTACGAAAATGCCACCCACGCCACCCACGAGGGAGTGGGGGTGATACTGCTGGCCTATCTGGTGCTGGCGGCTCTGATGAGCTACATGTATCCGCTGGGCTACAAGGGCGGAAGCCCCCTTGCCGAGGGGCTCAGGTTCGGAGTGCTGATCGGTATACTCTGGGTGTTTCCCCACGAGCTGGCCATGGCGGGCGCTCACGGCGAATCCCTCCTTTATCCGTTCCAGAACGCCGCCGTGCATATGGTCGAGCAGGGTGTGGGCGGTGTGGTCATCGGGTATGTCCATGGGTGGCCCGCCCTGAATAACTGACGAGTGATCCGGGAGAACCATCATGAAAACTCTTATTCCGGGACTGGCCTGGCGGGTTGTGCTCGCCATGCTGGTTTTGCCTGTAATGGCCTCAGGCCAGGCCGGGTCTGTGGATACAGACCCGGCGGAAGAAACCGGAACGCTCAGTGTGCTGGCCGCCGGTTTTAAAATGACAGCGGACAGGCCGGTGTGAGCCTGTTCAAAAGTCAGGAGGATATGTTCGCCAAACCATACCGGCAGGCTTTTGCCGTGATCACGGATGGCAAGGCCGAGATCCGTCTTACCGGCCTGCCTTTTGGGGAATACGCATTGGTGGTTTTTCATGACGAGAACAAAAACGGTTCTGTTGACCATAACATCTTCCGCTTTCCCAAAGAGGCGTTGGGCTTTCCCAACGGCTACAGATTCGGGCTGAAGCAAGGGACCCCCACTTTTGAAAAGCTTCGCATCATATTTGATAACCGGACTCCGCCGTTGGTGATCCGTTTGGAATAGACGGGCCGGACGCCTGCCTGAAAAACGCTCCGTTTTCGGGTCTTTCCGCCGGGTGGGATGCGCAAAGCCAGTCCAAGCCGCTCAAATTCAATTGAAAAGCCTGAGCCCGCCGCTGAAACCGCCGCTGAGCCCGCCGTAAAGATCATGGAGCGCCTTTTGTGTCCGGAGCGGCGGTTTCCCCCGACCGCTACCGGTACTAAAAATATGAATCAGAGATCAGGTTTGGCAATTATTTTTTAATATTCCATCCCCATATGTCGGCAAATCCAATTTCATTCATGATATTAATGTTTAACCTCCAGCCCGGCAAATATAACAATCAGTTGCTTTATAAGAATAATGTTTTTTATAGGCGGTTAGCTTTTGTTTATGGTGATAATTGTCATATAGACCGCAATCCCCGTTGAGATATCAATTAAAAATAAAGGATAGGAAAACCCCTCCACATACCTTTGTTGAAGGTCAGGAAGAAATCGGGCTGACAAGCCTGATCAAAAGAGGGTTTGATTACCCCTGTTTTTAAATCAGCAGCAGGCGAAAAAAATGAGGTCTGTTGTTCTCCATCCGGAAATATCACTCGGAAACCCCTCGGTTTTGAGGGAAAGTTCCTCTGCTGAATCCCATATGCTTGGCCAGGCCAGCCGGAAATCCGTAATTAACGGAGCCCGCGCTGGTTTTTTTATTTCGTGAATTGCACACCATGATTTCCAGGAGCAGCCAAAATGAATAAAAACAAGGTTTGCAGGGCCGTGATCAAGCTGATGTTTCTCTCCCTGCCGTTGGTGGCCCTCACGGCAACAGCCCATGCCAAGGAACAATACATCGGCCATGCCGAGGGAAAGGGCTGTGCCAAATGCCATGAAGATCAATACAAATCGTGGCTGGAGACCTCCCACGGCAAGGCCATGGAGAATCTGAAAGCCGGGGTGAAAAAGGAGGAGAAGATAAAGGCCAAGCTTGATCCGGCCAAGGACTATTCCAATGACAAGAAATGCCTGTCCTGTCACACCACCGGTTTCGATAACGGGGGATACGATCGCCGCAGCCGCCTGAAAAAGGCCCTGTTCGAAAGCGTGGGGTGCGAAGCCTGCCACGGAGCGGGGGGCAGTTACATGGCGGTCAAGGAGAAATATCCGGAGAACGACTTCCCCCGCAAGGATGCGGAGGCCGCGGGTCTGAAGTTCGGTGAAAAGGAACTCTGCGAGAATTGCCATACCCATAAGGACAATCCCTTCACCCCTGCGGTGGACCCGAAATACAAGTTCGATTATCAGAAAACGCTCAAAGAGGGCACACACAAGCACATCAAGCAGAAGAAGCACACGATCAGAAAGGGCAGCGAATGGTTGTATGAATGACAACAGGCCCCGGCCCGTAAAATAAACGGCCGCCGGGAGATTCCCCCGGCGGCCTGCTGACCCGGTTTTTTTGAGTCCGACAGTCAGCCGGGTATCGAAGCCATAGCGCCAACAGGTGCGAGAAAAACATGAAAGTACAAGAGAACAATGTTGTTTTCATGCTGTTCGGGGTTGTTCTGCTTTTTGTGACGCTTTTCCTGTCCTCCTCCATATTGTTCATGGGCAACCGGTTTGAGATCGACGTCAAATCGGATACCTCCTACGCTCCTCCTCCCACAGTCCGGGGAACCCCCCGGCGTTCCAACGACCGGGTGAACGTCAGCATGTATG
>JAOUPZ010000291.1 GCA_029879595.1 Deltaproteobacteria bacterium
CATTGATAAAAGCCCGGGATTTCTCAGCCGAAATGAAGGATATTATTATCCAGTGGTAGCTGGCCGAATTTGTATCGAAAGAAATCCGGCCTCCATCGAAACCCGGCTGGAAATCCTCCAGGGGAAATACCTTCATGAAGGAGAAGCACCCGGCGGCGTTTTCATAGTAGCCTTTTTCGGCAGGGAGCATCCTCTCCCATACATCTGAAAATACCACCGGAAAGGATTGTCCGTGACCAAGCTGAAATCCCCACTCCTTCTCCCGGTCATTTGCCAGCAGCCAGTACCCGTCCTGATTGAGCAGCATCGCCTCGGAAATTCCATTCCCGCCCATCTGCCGGAGCTTTTCCAGGAAATCGATTGCCCGGAAGTTTATCACAACCACTCCCGCCACTTTTCCCGTTTTGTCATATACAGCCTTTGAAGCCCTGATCATCGCCTTGAAAGGCTTTTCGATTTCTCCATTTTCAATATTCAGGTCCAGCGGAGACAAATAGATGTCCTGCTCCGCCAGATTAAGGGCATGGGCGAAATAGGGCCGGGTGGATTTGTTCTGAAGTTCCGGGTCGGGCACAATGTAGGCGTTTGAATCCCCATTATTGTTCACCCGCACCATTTCCGTTCCGTCAGGGGCGATAAACCTAATCTGGTCATAGCTGTTTCTCAGGTTGGACAGCAGCATCCACTCGTGTTTGAGTTCATGCAGAACGCTCGGGTCGTGCTCCCCGTTTATGATCAGTTGCAGATGGGTGTTCCTTTCAAGGAACTTCAAGTCTTTTAAAAGATCCTGTACATCGTGTCGGATAATCTCATTGTAGAGGGAAACCTGGGAGTCCTCTCTCTGGTGCAGGCTCTTTATCTCGCCATCCAGGTAAAACCAGGTAGCGGAACCGAATACCAGCGTAATCAATAAAACCGGAAATAAAAAATATTTTGAAACAGGCATTTAGGCCCTCCGTATTTTGCCCCGCCACCGCGGACGCCCGTTGCCAGCAGTTCCTGCTCTTCCGGCTTTAAGACAATCTTCCGGCAACGTCTGCTGTGACTCTGAAAACCTTTTTAAACCACCCCGGGAAAAAGAGGCGGCACCCTGAAACGGAGTCCTGGATTATGATCCGTTTATATTTGCCCAGACCGCATATTACTGCCCATTCTTCAAATCAATTGGAAAAGCCCTGATTCCTCACTTTGCATATTCATCTTCTTTAACGAAAAAAAGTGAGACCATTTCCTGCTATTTCCGAAATAATTTCCGGATACTTTTTTGTTGATTTTGACCGCTGAAGGGAAATATCTGCTTGTCCGCTGATATCATTGACTATCAGAAAAACAGACACTGAAATAAAATTTACCGCAGGAAGGAACGCAAGCTGAATACAATTACTAGACAGAGAACCACTACTCAGCAACGATGAAATTATAATCATTTTTTCCAGACGGAACAGCCCTCGGAAAACCGAACGCCATCTGTTTCCACCCACCTGAGAAGCGGTGCGGTGGGAGGCTACCCGCCGGTTATGATTCGGGAAACGGAATGCAGAGACATCTCCAGCCAGCCGCCGGGAAATATTCCCAGATACAGGACACCGGCCAGACTGCCCACAATGGCCACATACAGGGGTACGCTGCCGGGAGGACGCGTGGAGATGCTGTCCCCGGTAGCCGGCTGCATGTACATGACCACTGATATGCGCAGGTAGTAATAGATGGAAACCACCGAGTTCAGCACACCGATCACGGCCAGCCAGATGTAGCCCTGCCCGACCACAGCCTTGAATATCTGAAACTTCCCGGCAAATCCGGCCGTGAGGGGTATTCCGGCCAGGGAGAGCATGAAGACGAACATGGCCGCGCCCAGGGCCGGCTCCAGGTACCCGAACCCGGCATAATCGGAGAAGTTGACCCGCTCGCGGTCGCCCGCCGAAGAAAGGATCAGCACCGCGAAGGCGCCGGTGTTCATCAGTGTGTAGGCCAGGGCATAGAAAATTACGCCCGCCAGGGCCTCCTCTCCCCCGGCCACCAGGGCCACCAGGATATACCCGGCATGGGAGATGGAGGAATAGGCCAGCATACGCTTGATATTGTCCTGGTGGAGGGCCAGCACGTTGCCCACGGTCATGGTCAGCGCGGCCAGCACCCAGAACACCTGCTGCCATTCGGCGCGGGTGGCCGCCAGGGCCTCAAACAGAATCCGCACCAGGGCCGCGAAGCAGGCGGCCTTGGGCCCGGTGGAAAGAAACGCCGTCACTGCCGTGGGCGCGCCTTCGTACACATCCGGGGTCCACATGTGGAACGGCACCAGGGCGATCTTGAAGGACCAGCCCACCAGCAGCATGCCCAGCCCCATCCAGATATAGGGGTTCTGGAAGGTCGCCGGATCGGCCAAAGCGGCGCGGATATCCTGCAGGGCTATGGAGCCCGTGGCCCCGTAGATAAGCATTATGCCGTAGAGCAGGAATCCGGTGGCGAAGGCCCCCAGCAGGAAATACTTCAGGGCCGACTCGTTGGAGCGCCGGTCCTGCTGCAGGAAACCGCAGAGGATATAGCTGGATATGGACAGAATCTCCAGGCCGATGAAGATCATCAACAGATCCCGCCCGGACGCCATCACCATCATGCCACCGGTGGCAAAAAGCAAAAGCGCGTAGTATTCCCCATGGTTCAGACCACGGTCCTCCAGGTAGCGGATGGAAATCAGCACCGTGAGGGCGCAGACCACCAGAAACACCAGTTCAAAGGCGATGGAAAAATCATCCGCGATGACCGAGCCGCCAAACCCGGGCAGAAACTGGCCCAGCAGCATCACATCCAGGTAACCGGCCGCCCCCAGGGTCAGAAGGGTCAGATAGGCCAGGTTGCGGGTGCTGCGCCCCTGCCCGAACAGGTCGAACAGCAAAACCACCAGGCCCATCCCGAAAATCAGCATCTCGGGCATGATGGATAGAAAATCTGTCTGGGTAAAGCCTGGGCTCATTTCTGTTTCACCTGTCTTCGCGGTTATCTGTAGGCTGCAATGTTTTTTCTGCCATGGCCGTGGCCTGTGCCGGGAAATTTCCCTGGAGCAGGGCGCTGCGCTGGGACGGCTCGGTGCGCACCATCTTAATGAAATGGCTGGACGATGTCTGCATCTGGCTCAGGAATGTTTTGGGATAAATCCCCACCCAGAAAATGAGCACGATGAGCGGCAGCAATACGGCCAGTTCCCGCAGGTTCAGGTCTTTCAGATTCAGGTTCTTCTCGTTGGTAACCTTGCCAAAGAACACCCGCTGGAACATCCACAGCAGGTACACCGCCGCCAGGATCACCGCCGAGGCGGAAAGTACGGCGGCGGCGGGGCTCACCTGGAACGCCCCCACCAGGATCAGGTATTCCCCGATGAAGCCGTTCATGGAGGGCAGCCCGATGGATGACAGGACGATGATCAGGAACAGGGTGGAATAGACCGGCATGACCTTCATGAGCCCGCCATATTCGGCGATGGCCTTGGTGTGCCGCCGCTCGTATATCATCCCCACCACGAGGAACAAGCCGCCGGTGCTCACCCCGTGGTTGAGCATCTGCAGGATCGAACCCTGCACACCCTGGTCGTTCAGGGCAAACAGGCCCAGCATCACGAATCCCAGGTGGGAGACCGATGAATAGGCCACCAGCTTCTTCATGTCGGGCTGCACCATGCACACCAGCGCCCCGTATAAGATCCCGGCCACGCTGAGGCCGATCAGCAGCGGAATGGCCGCCGCGGTGGCCTGGGGAAAGAACGGCATGGCAAAGCGGATGAAGCCGTATGTGCCCATCTTCAGGAGCACCCCCGCCAGAATTACCGAGCCTGCCGTGGGAGCCTCCACATGGGCGTCCGGCAACCAGGTATGAAAGGGGAACATGGGCACCTTGACCGCAAAGGCCAGGGCAAAGGCCGCGAACAGCCAGTATTGCGCGGGCAGGCCCACATCCAGCCGGTACCAGTCCAGCACGCTGAAGCTGAGCACACCGGTGGCCCGGTGGTTGAGGAAGTACATCACCAGGATGGCCACAAACATCAGCGCGGAGGCGCTCATGGTGTACACCACGAATTTTATCGCCGCATACAGCCGGCGCTCGCTGCCCCATATGCCTATCAGGAAGTACATGGGGAACAGCATCACCTCCCAGAATACGAAGAACAGGAACATGTCCAGGGTCACGAAAACCCCGTTCATGCCCACCTCCAGAAGCAGCAGGCACAGCATGAACTCCCGGGGGTGGCGGTC
>JAOUPZ010000292.1 GCA_029879595.1 Deltaproteobacteria bacterium
CGCCTTCCGGGAACAGTGTTTAATATTAGCGGGCGGAAAGCGCCGCGTCCCGCCCCGGCCCCCACAGGGCCTGCCGCCGGCAGACTGCCGGCGATTTCGGACAGGAAAACACAGTCTGATAACACTGTCTGATAACACAGTCTGATAACACAGTCTGGTTATATGTTTCTGAAAACAGTGGCCAAGCAGTGGCCAAGCAGTGGCCAAGCAGTGGCCATAGAACCGAGAAAACCCGACCGGAAAAGATGAAAACTCTATATGTAATGCGCCACGCCAACGCCGAGCAGCGAGGCCCTGACGGCACCGACTTTTCCAGAAGGCTGACCCCCCAGGGACAGGCGGAGGCCCGCTCACAGGGTGAAATGATGCGGGACAAGGGCCTGCTGCCCGATCTGATCAAGTGCTCGGCCGGGGCGAGGGCCCTGGAAACGGCCCGTGAGGTGGCCCAGGTGCTGGGCCGGGGAACCGGCACCCCCGAGCTCAGGGAGGACAAGCGGCTCTACAACGCACCCGGCGGGGATATATACGAGGTGCTGAGGGAGCTGGAAGCCGGGGTTGCGGCCCCCCTGGTGGTGGCCCACATGCCGGGGGTGGCGGAACTGGTGTGGGCGTTGCTCAAGCCGGACAGCGAGGCCAACGGGAGTTTTTCCACGGCGACCGTGGTGCAAATGGAGCTGGAGATAGACTCCTGGGATGAGCTCAAGCCGGGGGTGGGGAATCTGCTGCTGTTCGCCGAGCCGCGCTCCTGAAAAGCGCCGCCATTCATTAAATCACCAACCCAAGGACATGCCCGGTGTCTCCCCGACAGGCCCCATCCAATCCGCCAGTATCCAGCCTGAAAACCAGCCGGGGCTGGCTGACGTTCATGGGCTATGCCTGGTTCATCCTGGCCAGTTTTTCCATCGCGGGCACCAATCTGGTTTTTCCCATAATGCTGGGGCTGGTCTGGTACCGCCGGAGACACTCACCCCAGGGACAATCACCCCAGATACACACACATCAGGGGCCGGGCCTTCCCCGCTGGGTCTGGTTTCCCTTTGTGGGCTTTGTGCTGGCGGTGGCCCTGTCCGCGCTGGCCTGGAACCCCGGCCCGGCCCATGTGGCCGGAGAGGTGCTGCCCCTGTACCGCCTGAGCGTGCCTTTTCTGATGCTGGCCGTGCTGGAGGTGGTGGATCTGCGCCGGCTGCTGAGGGTGTTTGCCGGACTGGTGATGGTGCTGGCGCTGTATTCGGTGGCCCAGTATTTCTGGGGCTGGGACCTGCTGCGCCCGGAAGGCTCCAAGCTGGTGACCCCGCTGAAGGATCGCTTTCATGCCAAGGGCAACTTCTCGCACCATCTCACCTTTGCCGGGGCCATGCTGCTCACGGTGCCCCTGTATGCCTCACTGGCGCTTTCCGAGGCGCGCGAGAACTCCCGCCGGGCACTGTTCTGGGGGCTGACCGCAGCGGCGGGGGCGTTGTGCGTGTTATTGTCCCTGGGGCGCAGCGGCTGGCTGGGGATGGCCCTGGGGGTGGCTGTGCTGGGGCTGAAGCTGCCCCGGCGCTGGGTCCTGAGCCTGTTCGTGCCGGGCCTGGTGGGTCTGCTGACCCTGATGTTCCTGCTGCAAAGCGGCCATTTGCGGGAAATGTTCACCACCACCAACCCTCAGACCGGCAAGGTGCAGTGGACAACCGACAGCATGCTGGTGCGGCGCTTTCTGAAGACCGGCACGGCCTCCGATTCCGAAAGGCTGCACCTGTGGCGGGCGGCCCTGCTGGCGGCCGCAGAGCGCCCCCTGCTGGGTCACGGGGGGGACCCGGAGGCCTTCGGGGAATACCGCCGCCGGGTAACAGCCGCCACGGGTTTTCAGTACCAGGGCAAACCCCAGGCCCATAATATTTACCTGCAGATGATCTTCTATTATGGGATTCTGGGACTGGGGGCGTACCTTTCCTTCTGGGCGGTGGTATTTTACTGGGCGGCGGGGAGCCTGGCCCTGGCCGGTGGAGGATTCGTCTTTGAAAAAGCCCTGCTGTGGGGGGCTTCCGGCGCTCTGGCCGGTTCCATGACCGCCGGGTTTTTTGAAAACAACTTCCTGGATTCCGAGGTGCAGGTGCTGATTACCACCTGGATGGGCCTGATCCTTTATGCCGGGCGCAGGATCAGGCAGCAGGGCGCGCCTGACGATATGAGCGGCCCTGGAGAGGGCTAGCCCAGCCCGGCTTTGATTTTTTCCGTCAGGGACTTGATGACCGCCATGTTCCCCGGTTCCAGATCCCAGGTCAGGGGCGCGCCATCGTCCTCACTCCTGGGGATGAGGTGAAAGTGCAGGTGATCCACGGACTGCTGGGCCCAGCGCCCGTTGGCCTGGAGCATGTTCAGTGAATCCAGCCCCAGCGCCTCCTTCATGGCCCGGGCCACCCGCCCCAGGGTGCTGATGCAGGGGTGCAGCACATCATCGCCGGCCTCGAACAGGTTGGCCCGGTGCTGTTTGGGAACGACCAGTACATGACCCTCGGTGAGGGGGTTGATGTCCAGGAAGGCCAGGGTATCCCCGTCTTCAAAGACCTTGAAACAGGGGACCTCCCCTGAGATGATTTTACAGAAAATGCAGTCCATGACAGGGTCTCCCTGGAAAAGGCATTCCGCCCATGATCAAAACCCGGGCGGGCCGGTGCGGCGGGACGGCTTGAGGATAAATTCAACAACAGTCCATTTATGAACGATACCAACCCTGACGAAAAAAACCACTCCGGCGCGTTTGGAGAAGAACCCTGGCCGCGCCAGCCCCTGGAGGAACTGCTGGCCAGCCTGCCGGAACTGCCCCTGGGGAACCTGGGGGAGTTTCTGGAGGGAGCCTCCCGCTGGGTGGACCGGGCCCTGCCCCGCTATATCCCCCGGGGGGAACCGGCGGAATACCTGTACGACCTGGCCTGGGATTATCCCACCCGGGGCGGCAAGCGCTTCCGCCCGGCCCTGCTTTTGCTGTGCTGCGCGCTGGCCGGGGGGGATTCACGGCGCGCCCTGCCCTCGGCCCTGGCGCTGGAACTGTTCCAGAACTTCGCCCTGGTGCATGACGATATTGAGGACAATTCCTGGGTGCGCCGTGGTAAAATGGCCTTGCACAGGCAGCACGGCATCCCGCTGGCCCTGAACGCCGGCGACCTGCTGTTTTCCCTGGTGCACGAGGCCCTGCTGGACAACGCCGGCCTGCTGGGCGCCGGGCCGGCCCTGCGGGTGATGCGGGAGTTTTCCCTGGTGTTCCGGATGACCTTTGAGGGTCAGGCCATGGATATCGGGTGGATCGTGGGCAACCACCTGCCGGACCGCGAGGGCTTCGAAGCCATGATCCGCCGCAAGACCGGCTGGTATTCGGGCCGGGGGCCCTGCCAGCTGGGAGCCCTGATCGGCGGGGCGTCCCCGGAGATGCAGGGGGTGCTGGGGGACTTTGGCGAGGCCCTGGGCATCGGCTTTCAACTGCGTGACGACCTGCTCAACCTCACTGAGGACAGCGCCAAGGCGGCTCCGGAGGGGATGGGCGGAGGCTATGGCAAGGAGCGCGGGGGGGACATCGCCGAGGGCAAGCGCACCCTGATCGTGCTGGAGATGATGGAACGGCTCCCCCCCGACCAGGGCCACCGGCTGCGGGAGATTCTGATCCGGCCCGGGGCGGAGAACACCCCCGGGGAGATAGAGTGGGTGATCGGCAAGGCCGCCGAAACCGGCGCCCTGGATGCCGTGAGGGCCAGGTGCCGGGAACTGGGCGAGAAGGCCGCGCAGCATCTGGAGCGTCTCCCCGCCGGGCCGCACAGGGACCTGCTGGCCGGACTGACCCGCTATCTGGTGGAGGAACGGGCCGCCTGAGATACCATCCGGCGGCAAGGCAAAGGGTGAATGCCAAGGGTGAATGCCAAGGGTGAATGCCATGTCTGCTGAACAAGTGCTGGGCATGATCAAGGGGGTGTTTGTAGTGACCACGCTGGTGGCGCTGTACTGGTTTGCCGTGCGCCCCCTGCTGGATATGCTGCGCAAGAAGCCGGACATGGATCTGCTCTCGCCGGACTTCTCCCAAGTCCTGGAAGAGGAGGAACTGGAGATCCCCCGGGGCGGTGACCCCCAAAAGCTCGGGAGGAGCCAGATGCTGGAACAGGCCCGGGAAGACCCCCGGCGCACGGCCATGCTGGTTTCGCAGTGGCTTAAAGACCGCCGCTGAGGCGGCGCTCAGTGGCTTAAAGACCGCCGCTGAGGCGGCGCTCAATGGCTTAA
>JAOUPZ010000293.1 GCA_029879595.1 Deltaproteobacteria bacterium
CGTGGGGGTGGTATTTACCGATCACGTCCCCCACCACGCGCGCCGATTTGCGGTAGGGCTTGTTGTGCAGGTTGCCCTGCTCGTTCATGGAGTACAGCACCCGCCGGTGCACGGGTTTCAGGCCGTCCCTGATATCGGGCAAAGCGCGCCCGATGATCACGCTCATCGCATAATCCATATACGATACGCGCATTTCGTCTTCGATGTTGACCGGTGTGACCAGTCCAATCATCTCGTTGTCCATTCAATGCTCCTGCTTGATGGTAGGCGTGCAGGGAGTTTAATCCGTTTATTGTACCCCTGGTGAGGCCGCGTGCTAAAAATCCTGCCGGAAACATCTGAAAAGCTGTGCCCGTGGCGGAAAATAAGCGGGTTCACCCGGAATCCGGATCGTCCTCCGGTAAAATGTATAGTGAGTCGCGCCTGACCCCTCGCGGCCTTCTTCCTGAATGCCTCTGGGGAGTTGAAAACCTGGGGTGCGGACCTCAGCAGGGCCGTTTCCCCTCCGCTCCGACCATCCATGGGTGGGTGCGGTGGGGCCTTTGACCCTCACTCCTGTCAGCCTAACACAAAGGGGGATTCAAGGCAATTTGCCGCGCTCGTGATTTATGCCCTGGAAGCGCATTTGCGGGGTGCTGTCCGGTAGGGTTTGGGCGGTCGGCTCTTTGGGGTGCGGCCGGGGCCCTTCAAAAGGCCTGCCTACGGGCTGGCCTTCCCCTTGTGGTTCGGGATAGGATTCATTGAAAGAGCCACAACCGGACGGTAAAACTCCCTCCGGTGCTGGGCGGGAACGCATGTATTCTTCACCGGACAAATGTTCGACCGCAGACTGATCTCAAACTTTGACTGGGTGCTGCTGCTGATTACCATCGGCATCTCCCTGCTGGGGGTGCTGGCCATATACTCGGCCTCCAAGGGGTATCCGGGCCATCCGGATTACTGGCTGCGCCAGTTGTACTGGCTGGGGATAAGCCTGGGTGTGGGCTTTCTGGTGCTCCTGGTGGATATCCGCACCATCGCCCAGTGGTCGTATCTGTTTCACTGGTCGGTGGTGGGTTCGCTGCTGCTTCTGCTGGTGCTGGGCGGCAGCGGCTCATCTCAGGTCAACCGCTGGTTCATGGTCGGTCCCATGGCTGTGCAGCCCTCCGAGTTCGCCAAGTTCAGTTCCGTGATGGCCCTGGCCTATTATTTCCGCGATGCCCGCCGCATCGGGAATATCGGGGTATGGGGAGCCCTGCGCCCGTTCGTCATTGTCCTGGTGCCCTTTTTTCTGATTGTGAACCAGCCCGATCTGGGAACGGCCCTTTTGGTGCTGATGCTTTATTTTCCCATTATCGTGCTGGCCGGCCTGCGGATAAGGCTGCTGATGTCCCTGATCATGCTGCTGGCGGTTTCGGTGATCGCCCTTTTTGCCTCCTTTCAATACGGCACATATGATATCAAGCCGGACCTGGTCAAGCAGATCAGGCAGGAGCGTGCGCCGCCCGAACTGCAGCGGAAACTGGAGGAGCTTCAGGGCCGCCGGTTTTATACCGCGGCCTCATTGCGCAGGGAGCTGACCTCGAATCTCCTGCTGCGGGTGGATGATCCCAACCTGGTCCGGATTGAGGAGAGAAGCTTCTTCCCGTACATATCCCGGGTGCTGAGGCCCTATCAGCAAAAGCGGCTGATAACCTTCCTGAACCCTGACCAGGACCCCCTGGGGGCCGGATACCATGTGATTCAGTCCAAGGTTGCCGTGGGTTCCGGCGGGCTGACCGGCAAGGGCTTTGGAAACTCCACCCAGGGCTCGCTGAACTTTCTGCCGGCCCGGCACACGGACTTCATATATTCCATATTTGCCGAGGAGTGGGGGCTGCTGGGGGCGCTGGGGCTGCTGGGGCTGTATCTGGCGCTCATCCTGCGAAGCCTGTCCATTATCCTGCAGACCAACGACAGGTTCAGCGCCATGGTTACCGTGGGCATAGTTTCGATGATTGTGTACCAGGTGCTGATCAACACGGGAATGGCCATGGGATTGCTTCCGGTTGTGGGCGTGACCCTGCCCCTGTTCAGCTATGGGGGCTCATCCATGATATCCACCATGACCGGCATCGCCCTGCTGCTCAATATCCGCATGAGGAGGTTCCTGTGGAACTGACCCGGTCCTTCGCGGCCGTCAGGGGCGGAGCAAATGATCCTGCTGACGAAAAAGGAAGAACAGGCCCATGGATTGGCTTCAGGCGATAGCGCTTGGATTGGCCCAGGGGCTGACGGAATTCATCCCCGTCAGCAGCACGGCCCATCTGCGGATTGTTCCCGCTCTTTTGGGCTGGAATGATCCGGGAACGGCATTTTCAGCCGTGATACAACTGGGGACCCTGCTGGCGGTGTTTATCTATTTTGCCGGGGATATCCGCCGGCTGGCCACGGCGGCCATCCTCTCCCTGTTCAAACCGGAAGCCAGGCGCACCCCGGATGCCCTGCTGGCCTGGCGCATCGCGGCGGGCAATGTGCCCATTATCGTGCTGGGGCTGGGGTTCAGGGATTTCATAGAAAACCAGGCTCGCTCATTGTATGTGATTGGCGTCATGCTGATCCTGCTGGCGCTGGGGCTGGCGGCCGCGGAGCTTATGATGGCCCGGCGGGGGAAGGCTCCCCGGCGGAACATGGAGAGTCTGGGTCTGGGAGCCGTGCTGGTGGTGGGTCTGTGGCAGGCCCTGGCCCTGATACCGGGCACGTCGCGTTCCGGGGCCACCCTGCTGGGGGGGCTGCTGGCCGGGATTTCCCGGGAGGAGGCGGCGCGGTTCTCGTTTCTGCTGGGCATACCGGCCATCTTCGGCAGCGGACTGTTTCAGATACCACCCCTGCTGGAGGGCATCAGCCAGGGGCGCATGGATGGATCGGCAGTGGTGCTGGGACTGGCCGCCGCGGCCCTCAGCGGATACGCCTCCATCGCCTTTCTGCTGCGCTATCTGAAAACCCACACCACCCTGCTCTTCGTGTTCTACCGGATTGTCCTGGGAGGAGTCGTGCTGGCCCTGGCACTGGGTGGCGCAATTCGTTAAGGCGTCCCCGAGAGGGCAGCTTTTCCGTGTCTGTCCCCCCGCTGAGATAAAAAAAAGCCCCAGGGCCCGGAAAAGTCTTCACTGTGCGGCCGGAGGCATTTGAAAAATCCCTGGGAATCAATTAGGATAAACATGAAATAAATGCTTGCCGCCTGGACAAGGGGTTCCGGGCATCGTCCAAAGTCCAAGAATTCCGGCTCTGCGCTGACTGGTGTCTGCCGGGACAAGGCGGCTTAAAAGAAAACGGCCTTTGAGGAGGAGCGGTGCTTGAATGCTCTTCCGGCCCTGCATCAATAGCGGGGGCTAATCGGTATGCTTGACGGACCAAACCGGCCAGGGAATGGCCGTTCGGAAGGGCCGGCTCAAAGCAGTCGGAAGAGTCTGGCCAACCGCAACTGGATAGATCCTGTGGCGGAATACGGGGAAAAATCCCTGGTTTCCCTCTGTGGAAACCTGGATATATCCCTGCCGCTGGGCCGTATTCTGGCCGCCCGCAATCTCCTGGACGACAACCTCGCCTATAATTTTCTCAATCCCCGGCTGGAAGACATGCATTCGCCGTTTCTGCTGCGCGATATGCTAAAGGCGATAAACCGGATCAGGGAAGCGGTGGAGGGGCATGAGAAAATCCTGGTGTTCGGGGATTACGACATGGACGGCACAGCCTCGGCCACCATGCTGTTCAGCTATCTCAAGAGCCTGGGCGCCAGGGCCATTTACTACATCCCCCACCGGCTGAACGACGGCTATGGGATAACCGCGGCCACCGTGGAGAAGATACGGGGCTGGCGGGTCAATCTGGTCATCACCACCGACCATGGCGCTACCGACATGGAGGCTCCGCCCATGCTGGCCGCCCATGGGATAGACATCATTGTCACCGACCATCACCAGATGGGCGGAGAAAAGCCCGCCGCCCATTCCCTGGTAAACCCGCAGCAGAAAGACTGTCAGTATCCCTTCAAGGACCTCTCCGCAGCCGGCGTGGTTTATAAACTCATCTGCGCGCTGGATGACCACCTGAGCGAGCACCAGTTTTTTGAAAGGAACGGCCTGCGCCGCACCCCGCCGGATTATTACCTGGATCTGGTGGCCATGGCCACGGTGGCGGACATGGTGCCCCTGCTGGGGGAAAACCGCATTCTGGTCAAGCAGGGGCTGGAGCGCCTGAACACCCGCCGTATCATT
>JAOUPZ010000036.1 GCA_029879595.1 Deltaproteobacteria bacterium
AAGCTGGATTTTGGGATCATCCGGCGGATTCTGCGTATCGGTCTGCCCTCCGGATTGCAGTTCGTGGTGGTTTCCCTCTCGCTGATGCTGATGTTCCGGGGGGTTAAGTCCTTTGGGGGCGAGGCCGCCGCGGCCATGGGAATCGGGTTCCGGTTGCGGCAGGCGGGCATCCTGCCCGTGGTGGCCATTGGGGCGGCGGTGTCCTCCATGATGGGGCAGAACCTGGGGGCCGGATTTGCCCCCCGCATGCGCGCCACGGTGTTGTGGGGAATGCTGTACGCCCTTTTGATCACCGGGCTGGGATACGGCCTGCTGCTGGCGTTCCCCTGGTACTGGATGGGGCTGTTTACCGATTCAGACGGAGTGCTGGCCTACGGGGTGACCTACCTCACCATTTTCGGACTGAGCCTGCCCCTGCATGGGCTGGGATATGTGGTCACATCCACCGCCCAGGGGCTGGGACGCACCATGTATCCTCTGCTGGGTCAGCTGGTGTCACTGGGGGTGTTCGCCCTGGGCCTGCTGCTGCTGGGCCTGCTTGACTGGCGGTCGGTGCAGGGTGTGGTCTGGGCCATGCTGAGCGGTTCCGCGGCGGAGTTCATAATGCTGGCGGCGGTGCTGGCCATGTTCTGGCGCACGGCGTTGAAAACGGCACCCGCCGGTTCTGCCGGCCGCTAGCTTCGCTGACCGCCTGCTCTCTGCCCCCTGCCCACCCCTTGTGCACTCATTCCCAGCTCTCATTCCCAGCTCTCATACTGCCCTCATTCTCTGCCCAGCTCCCTCTGATTATGGACATCCTGACCGGTGCCGCTCCGTTGGGGGGAGAGGCGGCGTTACCCGCTGAAAAGTGGTGCTATGCACTGTGAAGCACTGTGAGGCACTGTGAGGCACTGTGAAGCACTGTGAAGCACTGTGAAGCACTGTCAATCTGCGTTGGACGTGCCTTTTTTCCTAAAATACTGCCGGAGGGTCCCGATCCAGATTCCGCTGAGGAACCAGGAATAGAGCCAGGTTCCAATAAATATCATGACGAAGGAGGTGATGATGTCCCGGGGGGTGCCGTTCAGGGTAAAGCCGGGGACATAGCCGAACAGGAACGGCCCCAGGTACAGAAACTTGGCGAACTTGAAGGAGGTGAAGGCCGTTTTCCACATATTGGCCTTGGCGATAGTGGCCCCGGCAAAGGCGGCGATGCACACCGGCGGAGTTATGTTGGAATCCTGGGACAGCCAGTAGACGATCATGTGCGCGGCGATCTCGTTCACGCCCAAATGGGTCAGCGCCGGCACGGCCACCACCGCGGTGATCAGATAGGCGGCGGTCACCGGCACCCCCATGCCCAGTACCAGCGAGGCCAGGGCGATGAGAATGATGGTCAGCACCAGCCGCCCCGCGGCCAGCTCGATCACGATGTCGGCGAAGGTGAGCACCAGCCCGCTGTAGGTCAGCACGCCGATGATTATTCCGATAACCCCCACCGTGGCCCCGATGGTCAGGCTGTTCACGGTGCCGGCGCGGGCGGCGGCCACGAATTCCCTGGGGCCGATGGCTGTTTCCTTGTTTAGCCAGCTTACCGCGATACAGGCCCCGATGCCCAGGATGGCCGAGTAGCCCGGGGAATAGCCCACCAGCATGAAGATGGTAATCACTACCAGGGGCAGGGTGTAATACCATTCCTTCTTCAGTATCTCCAGGGCGTTTTGCTCTGACTTTTCCCCCACGATGTTCAACTTCTTGGCCTCGTAGTGCACCATCACGAACACGCTGAAGAAATACATGATGGCGGGGAACAGCGAGACCAGCATGATTTGGGAGTAGGGCACACCGGTCATCTCGGCCATGATGAACCCGCCGGCCCCCATGATGGGCGGCATGAACATCCCCCCGATGCTGGCGGCCGGCTCGATTCCTCCGGCCATGTGGGGAGGAAAGCCGGCCTTTTTCATCATGGGGATGGTGAAGGCCCCGGTGGAAACGGTGTTGGCGATGGCGCTGCCGGAGATGGAGCCGAACAGGCCGCTGGCGATCACCGATACCTTGCCCGGCCCTCCCACCTTGTGGCCCACGGCCGCCAGGGGGAAGTCTATGAAGAACTTCTGCGCGCCGGACTGCTCCAGGAACGCCCCGAACAGCACGAAAAGCAGCACATAGGTGGCCAGCACATTGGCCATGATGCCGAACACCCCGTCGCTTTTGTAGAATATGCTGGTGCACAGGTCGGGGAAGGTGTCCCCGGCGTGGGAGAACAGTTCGGGCATGTAATCGCCGAACACCCCGTACAGCAGCATCACCGCGCCCAGGATCACGAAAACATTGCCCACCACACGGCGGGCCACCTCCACTCCCAGCAGCACTCCCACCATGGCGATCAGCTTGTCCAGGTCGGTCTCAGCCCCGGTGCGGTAGTTAATCGCCTCAAAGTTGAAAATCCAGTATCCGATGGAAATGGCGGAAAGAACGATCATCACATAGTCCGCGATTCTCATCCACCACGAGCGGGACTTGTAAACCAGGAACACCAGGACGTAGGTTATGACCGCGTAGATGCCCCGGTGATATTCGGTGGAGGCGGGCGTTAGAACCGCCGAGTAGGAATAGAACAGGACCAGTGTTGCCGAAAGAATGTCGAATAAATACTTCTCCAGCTTGTGCAGATTGTCATACATGATTCAATCATTCCTCGTGATGCCTGTCGTTGGTGCTGTTCTTAATCCATACGCCAAACAGGTGTTCCGGGGCAACATGCAAATTTATTTAATGTGCTTTGCTGGTTAGAAGCTATCTCAAAAAATATTATGCCTCCGGCGGGCCGGTGGGTGCTGACCCCCGGCACACTCCGGAAAGGGTTGGCGAACCCCTTCACCCCTGTAACAGCCATTATTAATACAATGGCAAACATTTTTCCGCTCCGTAAAAGCAGGTGCAGGGGGCAGCGGTCTAGAGTGCCGGCCCCTGCTGGGGCTGAAATTGCCCATGGGCATAAACGGGGGGCAAAGCCTCCAAATTGTTCATTTCGAGATGGCTTGTAGCAAGGATGTCGGTATTTCCCAAATGGTGCTTGTCGCCGGACGGTGCCGGAGAGGGTAAATCAAAAAAAAAGAGAGGGGACGGAGCCCCTCCCTTTTTGTTGTCGCACAGGGAAAGTTTCAAGGCTTATTTGAGAACGCCTTTTTCCTTCCAGAACTTCTCAGCGCCCGGGTGCATCGGGGTGACGATGCCCTTGGTGCCGTCCTTGACGCTCATTTCCTTGAAGGTCTTCTTCTGGCTGACCATGTGGGCCAGTCCGGCATCGGAATAAACCTCCTTCAGCAGGGTGTAAACGATATCCGCGGGTACATCGGCACTGGCCACCCACAGGGCGGAATCCTGGAATGAAGGGGTTTCCTTGTCCACGCCGCGGTAGGTGCCGGCGGGAACACTCAGCTTGGCGAAGTATGGATAGGTTTCGAAGAACTTGCTCTTTTCCGCCTCGGCGCCCAGGTTGAGCAGCTCGATGTCATTGGTCTGGGCGGCCATCATCACCGCTCCGGAGGGGAAGGCGGTGAACAGCCAGAAGGCGTCCAGCTGATTGTTGCCGAAAGCCGCCGCGGCATCGTTGTAGCCCATGGCGTTGCGCTCGATCTTGTCCCAGACTCCCATGTGGGTGAAGAACAGCTCGCAGTTGGCAAAGGCGCCGGAACCGGCGTTGCCCACTCCGACCTTCTTGCCGACCAGGTCCTGCATGGAATTGATGCCGGAACCCTTGCGGACCACCAGCTGGGCGGGCGCTCCGTAAAGGTAGGAGACTGCCAGCACGTTGTTGTATTTTTTGGTGTCGTTCTTCATTTTGCCGTTGCGGCCCAGGTACACATGGCCCGAGTACACAACGCCGAAGTCCATCTTGCCCTGGTCGATCTTGCGCAGGTTTTCCACCGAGCCGGCGGAGGACTGGGCCTTGACAGTGAAATCCTTCTGGTTTTTCACCGGGCCGTAAACCTGGATGGCGTTGGCCACCACCTGGAAGGTTCCGCCGGCGGGGCCGCCGCCGAACACGATCCGCTTTTTGGCGAAGGCCGGGGAGGAGAAAACAAACAGCAGGGCCAGACACCCCGCTGAAATTGCCATGAAGGCTCCGAATCTTTTTATCATTTGAAAACTCCTGTTGATGATATTGTTTCTGATTTTCATCCCCCCGCAAAAACCCGGCGGGACTGGTTTGCTGAAAGCCTCCTAAAAGCTCTTTCTCAGAAGACTTATTGTTCAGCTGACGGTTGTACTGCCAAACAATACTTTTCCCGGAGATGAGGATGCGCCCGGAAAAAAATCATAGTCCTGCCGCGGGTTCTGTTCGGGCCCTTCCAGCACCCTGAAAGATGGAGTGCCATAGGGAACAACCCACGGAGGTTACGACCCGTCATCCCCTTTTTTTCGGATGGGACGGATAACGGGAGAAGTTTTATTCTTGGATAAAATTCAAGCACATATTCATCCACTTCGTCCAACAAAAAGCGCCAAATAATCCCGATGCGAAAATACCCCTCCGCCGCGGGGGCGGGGAGCCCAATCGCCACTTAAAGGCCAACAGATATGAATTTAACGGGGGCTGTCGAAAAAGGTGCTGTCCGGGCTGCTTTTCTGTGAAGCTTTTCTTGTGATGCTTTACTGTGATGCTTTTCTTGTGCAGCTTTTCTTGTGCAGCTGGTTTCAGACCCCTGGATGGAACCGCTGCCCCCTTGATCGGCAACAGGCAGGGAAACCGGACTATATGGGGGAAAAACACCCCGCCTGGAAACGTCCGGCGGGGGCCTAGCCCACGTCCTGGATCAGCTCCTGCTGCACGGTTTCCTTCACGGGCAGGTCGAACTCCTCCAGGGTAGGCAGCTCCCGCAGGTCGCGCAGGTTGAACAGGCTGAGGAAGTCCCTGGTGGTGGCGTAAAGGATGGGGCGTCCGGGGGCGGTATCCTTACCGGCGATCCTGAGCAGCCGCAGCTCCAGAAGCCGGCGCAGCGAACCGGAACAGTCCACTCCCCGCAGATGCTCCACATCGGCCCGGGTCACCGGCTGGCGATAGGCTACGATGGCCAGGGTTTCCAGGGCGGGCTGGGTGAGCTTGATGGGCTTGAGCGGCTCGGCCTTGGTGATCCAGGTCTTGTACATGGGCAACGTCCGCATCTGGTAGCCCTCGCCGATGCGCAAAATACGGAAGGTACGGCTGGTCTTCTCGTATTCCTCGTTGAGTTCGTCTGTGATGCGTTTGAGCTGCTGCCCGGGCATGCCGCCCAGGATAGCCGAGATCTGCTTGATGGTGAGGATGTCGGGAGAGGCGAAGAGAACCGCCTCCACCACCTTCTTGGTGTCCTGCTCGTTCATGGCCCTTGGCTCCTTGCTCTTGTGCCGGTTCTGTCATCCCTGACAGCCCGTATTGACCGCCCGGCGCGTCAGCGCCGGCCCCCGGTCAGCTCCACCTGGCCCGCAGCCATCCCCTGAGGAACGGCACCGCCTTTTCCCGGGCCTTGGGTGCCAGCATCAGCGCACCCAGGACATCGGTGATCAGTCCAGGCGTAATGAGCGCCCAGCCGCCCAGCACCATCATCATGGCGTTAAGGGCTTCGGCGGTGGGAACCCGGTTGTTCCGCCGGTCCGATTCCAACTCGGACCACAGGGAGAGGTCCTCCCCCTGGGAGAACCACCACCCCGCCAGGGCGGTCAGCGCCGATTCAAAGGCCAGCAGGGCCAGTGGCCAGTCCAGCCACATAAGCAGCCAGAACTCCAGCCCGGGAACCACCAGCAGCAGGATGATGTAAAACCAAATCATGCCTTCACCGCCATGATGCTCCGGACCATTTATGCCTGACCCGGAAACAGCACCGGGTCCTGACCTGCCGTATCCGGCCCTTCCTCCCGGCCACACCGGCGGACCCCGCAGGGTCCCCGGCGGCCCGGTCCCGCCCTAACGGCCCCAGCCGCGGGAGAGGAATAAACCGGCTCGCTAGCTATATCTATGCATTACAGAGGCTTTCCGGTCAAGGGAAAGATGGGTAGTGGGTCAGTTTGAAAAAATTAAAACCGGACACCTTATTTCCTCCGGGCGCGTATTTCCCTCACCCCTTCCGCGCCTGGCGGCGCTCCTGCCCCTCTCCCATAAATGGGCGAGGGGAAAACAACAAACAGCTCCCCCTCTACCGCTTGCGGGAGAGGGGGCTGGGGGGTGAGGGTGGCGGGGGCTGGTCCTGGGTCTTCAGATAGCGGGAGATGTAGTACTCGGCGGCGCGGTAGCTGGAGCGCACCAGCGGCCCGGAGGCCACATACAGAAAGCCCATGTTGCGGCCTTCCTCCTCCAGGCGGCGGAACTCCTCCGGGGTGATGAACTCCTCCACGGGCAGCTTTTTCCGGTCCGGCTGCAGGTATTGTCCCAGGGTGAGGAAGTCCACCCCGGCGGTGCGCAGGTCCTTCATGGCCTGCAATACCTCCTCGCGGGTTTCCCCCAGGCCCAGCATGAGGGAGCTCTTGGTCTTCATGTCGGGGCGCACGCGCTTGATGTGCTCCAGCACATCCAGGGACTGCCGGTATCCGGCGCGGGGGTCGCGCACCTTGCCGGTCAGCCGTTCCACGGTCTCCACGTTGTGGGCCAGCACGTCCGGCGCGGCGTCGATCAGGGTTTCCAGGTCCTCCATGCGGCCCTGGAAATCCGGGGCCAGCATTTCCACCAGCAGCCCCGGGCTGGCCTGCCGGGCCAGCGTGATCGTCCGGGCCAGGTGGGCCGCGCCCTGGTCCGGCAGGTCGTCCCGGTTCACCGTGGTCAGCACCACATAGTCCAGCTTCATGCGGGCGATGGTCTCGGCGATGTGGGCCGGTTCATCCGGGTCCGGCGGCGGCGGGCGGCGCAGGGTCTTGACCGAGCAGAACCGGCAGCCCCGGGTGCAGGTATCCCCCATGAGCATGAAGGTGGCCGTGCCCCCCTGCCAGCATTCCCCGATGTTGGGGCAGCGGGCCTCCTCGCATACCGTGTGCAGCTTCAGGCCCCGCGCCTGGCCCCGGATCCAGTTGAAGCGCTCCCCCTGGGGAACCTTCACCTTCAGCCAGTCCGGCTTGCGGCTTTTGGGCCGGTCATCCAGCGGCGCCGGCGGGGGGATGGTGTGAGTCAAGTTCCTTCTCCAGTTGGTCCAGCCGGGCCTCGCGCTCCCCGGCGGGAAGTTTCCCCAGGGCTTCCACTTCCTCGAAAAAGCGCTGGAAGCTGCCTGACTGCCTTTTAAAAAGTGCCCGGAAGGCGGGCACGCGGCTGGTGTACTGCCCGAATCCCACCAGATGGGCGTTGTTCAGGGGCCTGCCGAACCAGGAATCGTAGTCAAGCACCCGGAATTCGTTTTTGCGGCCCCTGTATTCTTTAACGAGATCGGCCAGGATGCGGGCCTTTTCCGCCCGTTTCTGGTCGTCCGGCGCCTTTGAGCCGTATAATTCCATCAGGTTGGCGCGGGCCTGCAGGACCAGGCTCCGGAACAGGGCCCGGTCCACCTGGGCCAGCCGCCAGCGCTCCAGCATTTCCGGCCCCAGCCCGCTGAGTTCCCCGAAATACAGGGCCAGTCCCTCCTCCTCCACGAAGCTGGCGAAGGACTCATTGAAGGTGGTGTCACCCTTGAGGAAGTAGCGGTGGTGGGCCTGCTCGTGGATCACCGTGCCCACCAGGTAGGCGTCGGAATATTCCAGGAACGTGTTGAGCACGGGGTCATCGAACCAGCCCAGGGTGGAGTATGCGCTGACCGGCCTTACCAGCACGTCCAGGCCGTCCGCGATCAGTCTGGCGGCCAGTTCGTCCGCGTCCTCGCGCTGGAAGTAGCCCCGGTAGCCCAGGCAGCCCACCAGCGGATAGCAGAACTCGTGCTCGCGCAGTTCCAGCGGGGGGGCGGCTACCACCAGCCAGGTGACCTGGGGCCGCTCCAGGTCGGCGTAGAAGCGGTAATGGCCGTCTCCGGGCAGCGCCAGTCGGGCTGAGGCGAACTTCTGGGCCTCCAGTATCAGATTGAGCTTGCGCCGGGTTTCCCCGTCGGTGCGGGGGTCGGCCAGCACCTCCACGATGGGCCGGCGGCGCTGGATGATGTCCAGCTGTCCCGCTCCGGCCTGCCAGTAGAAATAAACTTCGCCGCACCCGCCAAGAAGCACCGCGAGCAGCATGAGCCCCTTCAGCATGAGCCCCTTCAGCATGAGCACCGGCCCTGCCCCGGCTGTGCGTGGGCTCATTGGGTCAGCCAATCCAGCAGCGCCCGGGCCACCTCCCCGGGAGCCTCTATGTTCAGACTGTGTCCGGCTCCGGGCACGATCCGGGTGATGACCCGGGGCAGGATATCAGCCAGCAGCGCGGTCTGTTGGGTATACTTGCCGTCTATCTCCCCGGCCATGGCCAGCACCGGCATCTCCAGTTCTCCCAGACGGTTCCACATGGGCTCCATCCGGCCCGCGCCCATGCCCCGCAGCGAGTTGGCCAGCCCCAGGGCCCGGTTTTTCAGGCGCCGGGCGCGCACCGCGTCGAAATCCTTCTGGGAAAGATTGCGCAGCCCGGTAAACACGGGCAGTCCCAGCCAGTGGTCTATGAACGACGGCACGCCGTCCTGTTCTATCCGGTCGGCCATTTCCAGATCGGAGTTCCAGCGGGCCTTGCGTTCCTCCTCGTCGGTGATTCCCGGATTGGCCGATAGCAGAGCCAGCCCGGCAACCAGCCGGGGGTTGTGCAGGGCCAGGTAGAGCGCCGCTCTTCCCCCCAGGGAGTAGCCGACCCACCAGGCCTTCCCCAGGTGGAGCTTCCGCAGCACGGACTCCAGCTGCCTGGAACAGGACTCCATGGTGTACATGGAGTGATCGGCGGGCGCGGGCGAGGCTCCGTGGCCCATCAGGTCCACGGCGGCGGTTTTTACGCCCGGCATGAATTCCCGCAGGTTCTGCCGGACGGCCTCCCAGGCGCTGCCGTCCTGGGTGAAGCCATGCAGGAAAATCACCGGTTTTTCGGCCCGGCCTATGCCGGTGTCCGCGTCCACATACAGGTTCATCAGTTCCCTTTCGGAAAAATTAAAAGCGATTCAATGAAAAAAAATCCCAATACAATGGCTGCATACCTTTCCGCATACGGCCTGAAAACCGGGTCACAGTGGTTTCAGGCACCCGGGTATCCCGGGTCAGGGGGTTCATCGGCCCCTTGCGGGGGCTAGGAACGGCGGAGCCCCTGACGATAACAGCTGATATTGGTAGCTTCTTTGGAAAACATACATGAATTCCAGGAAAATATTAAATCATCCCGCCGGTTCAGATTCTCTCGATAATGGTGGCCACGCCCATTCCTCCGCCGATGCACATGGTGACCAGGGCCATCTGGAGCCCGGAGCGTTCCAGTTCGTCCAGGGCCGTGCCCAGCAGCATCGCTCCGGTGGCCCCGATGGGGTGCCCCAGGGCGATGGCCCCGCCGTTGACGTTCACCCGGTCGGCGTCCAGCCCCAGGTCCCGGATGGTTTTCAGGGGCACGCAGGCAAAAGCCTCGTTTATCTCCCACAGGTCAATATCCCCGGGGGCCAGGTCGCATTTGGCCAGGGCCTTCAGGCTGGCCGGGCCCGGCGCGGTGAGCATTAGCACCGGCTCTGAGCCCGCGGTGGCCGAAGCCCTGATGCGGGCGCGGGGCCTGAGTCCGTGGGCCCGGGCAAACTCGTCCGAGGCGATCAGCACGGCGGCGGCGCCGTCCACCACTCCGCTGGAGTTGCCGGCATGGTGTACATGGTTTATGCGGCCCGCCTGGGGATAGACTTCCAGGGCGGTTTCCGCCAGGGTCTTTCCGCCCTCGGGAGCCCAGGCCCCCAGCCGGGCAAAGGCCGGTTCCAGGGAGGCCAGCCCCTCCCTGGTGGTGTCGGGCCGGGGGTGTTCATCCTGCTCCAGCAGCAGGCGGCCCGCCTTGTCGCGCACCGGCACCAGAGAGCGGGCGAAGCGGTTCTCGGCCCTGGCCCGGGCGGCCCGGGTCTGGCTTTGCAGGGCGAAGTCGTCCAGGTCTTCCCGGGAGAAACCTTCCAGGGTGGCGATCAGGTCGGCGGAGATGCCCTGGGGCACCATGGGGTAGAGCTGGCGCAGGTCCGGGTTGTTGCCGTCCAGGCCGCCTTCGTCCGAGCCGATGGGCAGGGCGGACATGGACTCCACTCCCCCGGCAACCACCAGGTGCTGCTGGCCGGAGAGCACGCCCATCAGGGCGAAGTTGACTGCCTGCAGGCCGCTGCCGCAGAAGCGGTTCAGGGTGACTCCGGTGACCTCCACCGGCCAGCCCGCCAGCAGCACGGCCATGCGGGCGATGCAGGCCCCCTGGGAGCGCACCTGGGACAGGCAGCCCGCCACCACATCGTCCACCTGTGCCGGGTCCATGGGGTTGCGTTGCGCCAGCGCCCGCAGGGTTCCCGCCAGCAGTTCCTGGGGGTGGACCTGCTCCAGCGCGCCGCCGGGTTTTTCCGGGGTGGATTTGCGGCCCCGGCCCCGGGGCGTGCGCACGGCGTCAATTATCCAGGCTTCGGGCATCACAATCCTCCTTTGTGTGAGGGGGCTTCTTTGTCAGTCCGGGGTCATCCGCTCCCGCCGGCGTGCCGTCAGCGGGTATATCTGAGCACATGCACCTGCAGGGCGGCATCCTGGTGAAACCGGCGTTCCAGGAAGTAGGCGATTTCCTCGGCGCCGTCGCCGTCCAGGTCGTGGATGAGCACCCATTTCTGGTGGGTGGGCAGGGGCGCGGCGGCTCTGAAGTCCGGCACCCCGAACCCCTGGGAGTCGGTCTTGAGCCTGGTGGCCCCGGCGCGGCTCATGAAGATGTCCAGCCGTCCCGGCTCCAGGTTCGCCAGGTAGTCCCGCACCTTGTCCCCGTCCAGGTCCGCCGCCATGAACATGGCCCGGCGGCCCTTGGTCCGCAGGCCGTTATAGGTCAGGCGTCCCCCGGTGAGGGCGGTGTTTTCCAGCCGCCCCCGGGAAAAAGGCTGGATGCTCACCTCCAGGGTTACCGACTCGCTGGCCAGCGCCTTCATCACCGAGGATAAGCTCACCCTGGCCAGGGCTGTCAGCATCACCATGGGGGCGTCGGAGTCTGTGCGGGGCGGATTGGCCAGCGCCAGGGAACCCGCGTCGCTTTCCTGGTAGTATTCCGGTTCACCGAAATCGATGCGTCCTCCGCGCAGCGTTCCCCGGTACCAGCGCACCTGGTTCTTCTGGTTGAACAGGCTGTCCGAGTTGATCAGCCGCCCGTGCAGCAGGTCCAGGACCCCGTCGCCGTCCATGTCCCCCTGCCCCAGCAGGAAGGTCTTGTCGGATTTTTTCTCCGGCGGCAGTCCCTTAAAGCTGATCCGGTAAGGCCGCAGGGGGCCGGGGGCGGGGTTTTTGCCGAGGTCTTTCAGGTTGAATACGTCCAGGGAGTCCGGCCGGAACAGCAGCACCTCCCGCCAGCCGTCCCCGTTCAGGTCGAAAAACAATAAATCCGGCGGGGATATCCGGCCTTCCCGGTTGGGGGGCAGCGGGCGGCCATCCGGTCCCCAGGCCAGCTGCCAGCGCACAGCTGGCGGCCCACGCACAGCTGGAGGCCCACGCACAGCCGGCGGCCCACGCACAGCCGGCGGCCCGCTCCCGGCAGAAGAAAACACCTCCAGGTGCGCGGCGCGGGGCAGCAAAACCTCGTCCCGGCCGTCATTGTCCAGGTCGGCCACATACCGACCCTGCGCCCGGTCCGGTCGGCTGTCCAGCATGTCGCCCCCCGGGCATTCGCAGAGCGTTTGTTCGGTGAGCCCTTCTCCCTCAGGGGTGAGCAGCAGCCAGCGGCCGTTCTCCCAGGCCAGGAATCCGGTCGTCCCCCCTCCCAGGCGGAGCGGTTCGGCATAGCGTATTTCAGGGATGAGTTCCCAGCTCCGGAGGACCTTCAGCCGGGCCCCGCCTTCCGGGGAGGTTTCCAGGGCCAGCACCTGCAGGGCCGCGCCCTGCGGGCGGGTTTTGTTGTCGGTGCGGCTCAGCGCGGCCAGGGCCGGGCGGCCCTGCCAGGCGGCGGGGCGGAGCTGGTGCAGGTCGTGGGCGCTCCCGGCCGTGATATGTTCCAGGGCGGGCTGGGCCAGCAGTCCCGGCGGGCCGCCGGAAAGAAATACCCAGGCAGCCGGCAGCAACAGTGTTCTGACCAACCGGCGGGTCTTAGAAATAAATTTTGAGATCCATGATAAGCGCATTTCTCACCGGAACGTTGAAACCCCTGATGGTTCTCTCCGCCGTCAGCCCTATCCTGTACGGCAGCGTCACCGGCCCCTGCTCAAGATCAACCAGATTGCCCAGCCCCAGCTCAAAGCGCAGGGATTCCTCCTCCATGTGATCGTGCTGGAGAATCCCGCCCAGGCTGGAGTTCCCCTGGCGGAGCAGCTGGAACAGGAACCCTGTGGATACCATGCCGAACTCCTGCCGCCATCCCAGCTGCCCTTCGATCCTGTTGCCGATGTATAATTTTCTCCATTCCCCTTCGGGAAGCCGGACCCAGGTACTGTCACTATAGTTTAAAAACACCCGCAAATCGAACCGGCTGTGCCGGATGGATGGGTAGCGGGTGTAATGGAGCAGCACATGGCCGGCCCGGGCCGGGGCGGCGGTCATCAGGGTGGCCCGGCCGTACCAGGGGGTCTCCACGCGGCCCTCCGGCCAGAGGCCTCCCCAGCCCAGCACCACGCTGTTGTAATCGTTGTAGAACAGCCTGTGCAGAAGTGTCGCCTCCAGATTTCCGCTGCCGGAGACCTCGGTGGATGCGGTGGCGGCCAGGGCGTACAGCACCTCCGGGTCCGTGCCGGCGGTCTGGATATCCGAATCCTGCCGGATGACGACCTGCTCCTTGGACAGGTGCAGGCTCCAGGTGTCGATGAGCCCCACTCCCACTTCCAGCTTGCGGCGCTGGTATTCCCGGGTCACCTTGCCGCTGAGCTGTTCCCGGACAGTTATGTCGGGCACCAGGTATTGCAGCAGGGTGCCGTGCCTGTCGTTGCGGCCCCAGGAGTCCTGCTGGCTGTCCTTGTGCTGCGAAACGGTGACCTGCCAGCTTCCGCCGGGCAGGATTTCATCCTCCTGGGCCCGGGCCAGCCCCGGAGCCAGTCCCGGAACAAGGGCCGCCAGCAGCGCCAGCAGCGCCCGCCACCGGATAACGCCCCCGGTTCCCGGGGATTTTATCCCGTGGGTCTGTTTCAGCATTTTTACAATCATTCAGCCAGCCGTCAGGGACGAAGGCGTCCCTGCCAAAATCATTCGGGGCGGGTGATGCTCACCCAGCCCAGTTCGACCAGATCCCAGAAAATATCCTCCACGGGAAATCCGACCACGTTGGTGTAGGAGCCTTCCAGCCGGGCCAGCATTACTCCTCCCAGCCCCTGGATGCCGTAGGCTCCGGCCTTGTCGGCCGCTTCCGGCGAGCCGCTGTACCAGTTCAGCCATTCCGGGGGCAGGCCCCGGAAGGTTACGCCTGTCTGGACGGTGCGGCCGAAGCCCTCGCCGGTGTCCGCATCGCACAGGTGGTAGGCCGTGACCACCTGGTGGGTGTTTCCGGCCAGCATCTTCAGCATCCGGGCGGCATCGGCCTGGTGTTCCGGCTTGCCCAGCACGACTCCGTCCAGCACCACCACCGTATCCCCCGCCAGCACGCCGTGGCCGGGGTGACCTTCCCGGGCCGCCTGCGCCTTGAGCCGGGCCAGCCTGAGCACATGCTCCACCGGGGTCTCGCCGGGCAGGCCGCTTTCATCCACCCGGGGGTCGAATACCTGGAATTCCAGCCCCAGCCGCCCCAGCAGCTCTCTTCTGCGGGGGGAGGTGGAGGCCAGGCACAGCGGACGGTTTTGCCGGAGGATATCCGCCGGAAGAGCGCTCATCTGGTCTCCTCTCCCGGTGCCCTGTGTTCTTTCGGCGCTGGGCTGTTGGAATCATGGCTGTTGGAATCATGGCTGTTGGAATCATGGCTGTTGGAATCATGGCTGT
>JAOUPZ010000037.1 GCA_029879595.1 Deltaproteobacteria bacterium
GGGCCGTTCCACCTCCGGTCTGCCGGCGGACCGCATCTGCTCCACCACCTGCTTCACCTCCTGCGCCCGGTCCATCCGGGCGACCAGCAGGGCGTCATCGGTATCAATGATCACCGTATTCTCCAGTCCCACCGCGGCGATGATCCTTTTGCCGCCCTGGATGAGGCAGTTTTCCGTGCCTTTCAGCACCACGTCCCCGCTGACGGCATTCCCGGCGTTGTCTCTGGGACGACGGCGCTGAATTTCATCCCAGGTTCCCAGATCGCTCCAGTCCAGATCCGCCGGAATGACCATGAGGTGGTCGGTTTTTTCCAGCACCAGGTAGTCCAGGGACTCCCGGGGCAGGCCCTCGTAAATCCGGGCCATGAGATCCTCGTCTAGCCAGGAATTGGCCCGCAGGGTGGAATCATGGGCCTCGAACACCCCGATGGCCCCCGGGGCGAAGGTCTGGAATTCCTCAATCAGCGTGCGCGCCTTGAACATGAAAATTCCGGCGTTCCAGACCGCTCGCCCCCCGGCCAGCAGTTTCTTGGCCTGGTCCAGGGGTGGCTTCTCGATGAACACCTCGACCCTGTACACCCCCGGCGCCATTTCGGCATCGTAGCTGATATATCCCAGATTGGTGGCCGGATGGTCGGGCCGGACGCCCACAGCCGCCATGCCGCCATCCATCACGGCTTCCGCGGCCCGGGCCAGGGCCTGATCGAAGGCCTTTTCCCGCCCGATGACCTGATCGGACCAGATGACCGCCAGCCGCGCCTCCGGGTCCAGATGGTACATCCGCAAGGCCCCCCACAGCACGGCAGGGGCGCTGTCCTTGCCCACCGGTTCAGCCAGCACATTGACCTCCGGATATCCGGGCAGGACCTCCCTGGCCTGGAGGGCCACCTGCCGGGCGTGGGCCGCCCCGGTGACAATGTGTATGTTTTCCGCGGGGATGGTGCGCGACAGGCGCAGCAGGGTGCTTTGGAGCATGGAGTGACCGCTGCCGGAAAGGTCCAGCAGTTGTTTGGGCATGTTGGAACGGCTCAGGGGCCACAGACGGGTTCCCGACCCACCGGCCACAACCAGCCCGTACAACCCGCCAGATCCAGCTTTTCCGTTGCTTTTCTTGCCCATGGATTTCCATTCAATTATGGTCTTCGCCACAATGGAGCACACCGCCGGTCAGGCGGCTTTCTGTTCAGCCCGACCGGGCAGCACCCGTGTGTCCACTGATGATTCCCGCAGGGTTCATGCCCTCAGACATTGGTCTGTAATCATACAGGAAGAGCCCTGAAAAGGTCAAAGCCTGAGCCCGGAAAGGTGTATGCCCTTTCCCGGATGGAGTACCGGATATTACCGCCCTGCCAGGGAGAACTTGAATGGTGAACGACCGTAACACGGAAATACTGCCGGATCTGCACGGCCTGCCCCCGGGGAAAAACCCGCAAACAGGCCGCAAGACTCAAATCCGCCCCCCAAACCAGACAGAAGCGAATGCGATCAAAAGAACTTGGTTATCGACAGGTTTTTGAAGTCCTGCTCCAGGCTGGTTTTCAACCCGACCACATCGACTTCACCGCTGGACTTGAATGACTGGAACTTGATATTCACGCCATTTTCGAACGCATAGCCCAGACCGATGCTTTTTCCCTTTCCGCTGGCATTAAAGCCAGCAGTGCCATAAATGTCCCTGGCCTCACTGGAAACAGACCGGAAGCCCAGTTGCAGGCTGCCCATGATCAGAAATTCCAGCAGCAGAGAGTCCCGTTTCACCTCACCGCCCACCAGTTCGTTATCAAAGGCCTGATAATCCTCGGAGTCGTATTCAAGCAGCGCGATAAACGCACCCTTGAAAAAAGCGTCCGCCAAACCTACCCCCACCTGCCGGCCCTTGCGTTGTCCCTCCTGCTCAATCCCGGCATTAAAATCATGCTTGACCTGATCCACTGAGCTGGAAATGCCGAAATAGAAAGGCTGGCTGGCTATGCCGATTCCCATGACCCTTGTTTTGCCTTCCATGTTATTGAGGTCGCTGGCATGATTGGTTTTTTCACCCTTTACACCCAGGCACCAGGACTCCCCCCGGACCGCGAACAGACCGGCTGAGCTCTTGGCCTTGGTTTCCTCACCCTGGGGGCCATAGGTTTCGTCGCGCCCGGCCAGCTTCAGTCTGGCTGTCCCGGACATTCCCAGGTCCCAACCGGTGCTCTTATAACTTGATTCATCGCCGTTTCCGTATCTGGACTGCCCCTTGTCTCCCGAAAGACTGAAGGCCACACTGCCCTTCTTGGCGACCACTCCCGGGTTGATGGGCATTGCTGTTGACCTGTGCTGCACAAAGGGATAAATCGGGTCATACATATCCATGGCCATCATGGTCGTGGTGGCAATCTGCGCCTGGGCGACCGGGGTCAGCATCATCGCGGATGCGGCCAGCACAAAAGCTGACAGGATCATCGCGGGCCTATTAAAAAACCTGGAACGCATCATTGTTTTTCTCCTGGGAAAACATGATCGGACATAGTGCGTTTCACCCTTTTTTTTTAATAGCCCAGAAAAGGGCCGGTTAGATCCAGTATATGCAAATACGCTTCCAAAAGCGATTTCCGGCAATTCAGAAAAATCCGTTGGCAAACAGCACACCCCGCCCGCCCCCGGAAGGGGGTTATTTTCCGGCTTGCCAGCAGAGCGCGCTTGCCGCAGGATTTGTTTTGAGAAGTATGTTCATTGCCAGAGCTTTTTCAAAGGAGACCTCCCACCCATGGCCCGCCGACTGGAAACCCTGCTGATCGCCAACCGGGGCGAGATCGCCCGGCGGATCATCCGCACCTGCCGGGCCATGGGAATCCGCCCGGTGGCCGTGTATTCCGATGCCGACCGCGACCTGCCCCATGTCCGGGAGGCTGACCAGGCCTTTCGGCTGGGGGCGGGCCCGGCGGATGAATCATACCTGAACATGGAGCGACTGCTGAAAGCGGCCCGGGATGGCGGCGCCGACGCGGTGCACCCCGGATATGGATTCCTGGCGGAAAACCCGGCCTTCAGCGCCGCCTGCACACAGGCAGGGCTGATATTCGTGGGGCCGCCACCGGGGGTGATGGAGGCCATGGGAGACAAGGCCCGGGCCAAGAGGCTCATGGAGTCCGCCGGGGTTCCCGTGCTGCCCGGCGTGGAGCTTTTCGGCGATGACGACGGCCGGTCACACCCGGCAAACCTGGCCAGTGAGGCTGAACGGATCGGATATCCGCTGCTGCTGAAGGCACAGGCCGGCGGGGGCGGACGGGGCATCAGGCTGGTGCGAAAGCCGGAGGAGCTGCCGGAAGCCTTTGCCTCGGCGCGCCGCGAGGCCCTGGGTTCCTTCGCCGATGGCCGGATCATGCTGGAGAAATACCTGGAAAATCCCCGCCATGTGGAGTTTCAGATTTTCCGTGACGAACAGGGGCACACCCTGCACCTGTTTGAACGGGAATGCTCCATCCAGCGGCGGCATCAGAAGCTGGTCGAGGAAAGCCCCAGCCCCGCGCTGGGCTTGCCGGGCAAACCGGGCCGGCGCGAGGAAATGTCGGAGGCCGCCCTGCTCGCGGCCCGGACGGCAGACTATGTGGGGGCCGGCACGGTGGAGTTCCTGCTCGATCAGGGGGGACGGTTCTACTTTCTGGAGATGAATACCCGCCTGCAGGTGGAGCATCCCGTTACCGAGGAGTTGCTGGGGCTGGATCTCGTCCGGCTCCAGCTGGAAATCGCGCAGGGGCTGCCCCTGGCCATCCGGCAGGAGGAACTGGTGCCGCAGGGCCACGCCATCGAATGCCGCCTGAACGCGGAGGATCCCTTCCGGGGATTTCTGCCCGGCACCGGCACCCTGCTGGCCCTGGAAACCCCTGCCGGGCCAAACTTGCGTACCGATGCCGGTTATGAGGCCGGCAATCTGGTGGGAAGCCACTATGACTCCCTGCTGGCCAAGTTGATCGTGCACGGGGAAAACAGAAGCGAGGCCCTGCGGCTGATGGGAGACCTGCTGCGCGCTACCAGGGTGGCGGGAGTGTGTACCAATCTGTCCTATCTGGCGGCCATTGTGGGGAGCGCCGACTTTTCCCGCGGGGAGTATCACACGGGATTTATCGGGCTGCACGAGGCGGAGCTTACCGGAGAAGTCCTGGATGAGGGATTGAGGAATCAGGCGTTGCTGGCCCTGGCCGGGCTTACTGCCCACGGTATGATGGCCGGGCAGCCGCCCCTGCTGCGCCCGGAGACGGCCATCCCCGGAGTGGAGCCGCTGACCGGGCGGCTGCAGTGCCGGATAAGACTGGGCGATGAGACCATCCTGGCGGACTGGCGCGTATATCCACGGCAGGGGGGGCTGCTGGTCCGCGCCGAGTGGGATGGGCGGGAGCGCGAGGCGGTGTTCATTGGGCAGGGCGCCTGCGCCGCCACGCTGGAAACCGGCGGGCTGGTGCTGCCGCTGTGGTGGAAGATGGCCGGAGATGAATGCTGGCTGGACATTGACGGCCGGCATCTGCACCTGCGGATTGAAGACCCGGCCAACGAAGCGGAACGGACCGGAGACGACGAGGCGGCCCAGAAGCTGCGGGCACCTCTGCCGGGCCGGATTACAAAGGTGGCCGCTGAGGTGGATGACAGGGTGTCCAAGGGGCAGGTGCTGCTGGTGCTGGAGGCCATGAAGATGGAACACTCCATTACCGCTCCCTTCGCGGGCCGGCTGGTCTCGCTGCCCTTCAGGGAAGGGGCACAGGTGGAACGGGACGACCAGCTGGCCGAGATTGAAGCCGAATAGCGCCGGCCCTCAGGGGTGCAGGCGCTGAATCTCGTTGTTGCGGATCTGGAAGAACATGGACTCCTTTTCCGACTCCCCCCGCTCGTTGAAGGAAGTCATTCCGGTCACGCCGGGAAAGGGCTTCATGCTCCGCAGGGCCAGCGCCAGGGCTTCCCGGCTGGTATTGCCCGGACGGGCGGCCAGGTCCATCAGCAAAAGAGCGGTGTCATAACCCAGGGCCGTGTAATAGGTGGGAGTACGGTAGCCCCCCCGGTGACCGAAGAATGACCGGTGCAGCGAGTTGAACTGGTTCACCCTGGGGTTGGTGTTGGTGCGGTCAAAGGCATCCACGAACACCGCTCCTTCCAGCTTGGTGTCCCCGGCCACGATAACCGAGTCGTCGTTCCAAAAGCGGCTTCCCAGCAACTGCACGTTCTCCGCGTCCACCGTGACCGGATAGGGCGCGATAAGCTGCAGGTCCTCCAGCCCTACCGGCCCGCTGGGGATAAACAGGGCATCGAAATCCACAATGGGGTCGGGGGAGGAATCCCCCACAGCTTCCTGCAATTCCAGGTCAAAAGCTTCCAGGGGGCGGTTCAGACCGGTGAACTCCTCGAATATCTTCTTGAAGCTCACCACGCTCCAGCTGCTGTTGTTGCGTTGATAGGCGGGCGAAAACCCCGAGGCCGCCACCACCGTTCCTCCCCGGGCCTGCACGCGGTTCCAGAACAGGTTCATCATGAAGCTGCCGTAGCTGTCCTGGGGATACAACACGGCAAACCGGCTGACATGCAGATAGTCCATGGCATAGCGGACAAGATCATCCACCTCGTCCTCCTGGCTCATGGAGTGGCGGAAGGCATAGCGGGGGTTTTCCGGCAGTTCCAGTGAAACGGAAAGGCTTATCAGGGGCACCTCCAGATCCTCGGCCAGGGACACCGCCATCTCCGATTCATCCCGGGCAATGGGTCCGATAATCGCCACCACCTGCTCCTCCTTCACCAGCTCATCCAGCATGCGCTCGGTGAGCCGGGGGCTGTTGGCCGTATCGCGCACCACCAGTTCAAACCCTCTTTTGGGCTGGCTCCCGGAGTTTTCCGGCATCTGCCTGATGTCCATCTGAACCGGAATATCCATCCACCTGAGCCGGCCCAGCTTCCGGTTGGCCTCCTCCCGTGAGCCCGCCTGAGACCGGCCCTGCTCGCGGCTCTGGACAAACTGCACGGCCAGCCGCAGCCCGTCCAGCACTTCATTGGCCAGCTCCCGCAGAAAGCGGCTGGAGCTCCCCAGGGGCAGCAGCACTCCCAGCCGGCGCGGCCTGGTGGCCAGGCGCTCTCTGATGTCGTAACGGCTGTCGGTAATGAACTTTACGGTTTCCGGATCGTCGCCCTGCTCCTGCTCCAGGGTTCCCAGGGAAAGCAGGGCCTCCTCGTACTTGCCGGAATTGATAAGCGCCCGGGTTTTGATCTGAAGCGCCTTTTTGGAAAGCCACCCCACCGATCCATGACGTTCCAGGAACTTATCCACGCCCTGGATGTCTCCGCTGCCCTCCAGCAGGTCCATCACCTCCTCGGGCCGGGTCTGCACATTCGCCCCGCCCAGCATCAGTTCCGCCATGAGATGTTCCGCCGCCGCCAGAAACTCCCCCTTCTTCACCGCCGAGGCCCCCTGAAGGCGCAGAAAGTCCCGCCTCTGCCATTCCGGCAGGACTCCCAGAGCCTGCTCATCGAAGAAGAATGACTCCACCAGCGACTTGCCCTGTTCAAAGCGGGCCCGGTTGTAGAAATAGAAGGCCAGGGGAAAGAAATCAGAATCAGGGTAGGTCTCCACAAAGCCCTCTGCCATGCGCTCCAGTTCCTCGGAGGGAACTACCCTTTCCGCCGCCCGGATGAGGTGCGCCTGATACTCGTGCTTAAGGGCCGGCATATCGCGGCCTTCATCCCAGGCCCGCGCCAGTTCATCCTCCATGCGCGCCTTGAGGGGCACATACACGCGGTGACCGTTGCCGCGGCCCACCTCCTGGAAAAGCTCCTTCAGATCCGCCTGGTACCAGCGTTCCAGCTCCTGGCTTTCCATGGTCTCTGCAACCGGGCTGCCTTCTACCACGGGAATATTCCGGCTCAGGATGCTCTGCCCATGGGCCGGCCCTGCCCCCAGGGGGGCCAGGAACGCCGGAATGACAACCAGAGTAAGGGCCGCCACAAACCGCCCGGAGCGCACTCCGCCGGACAACCCCGCACGGGGCCTTGGCTTGGCACAAACTGTCTTTTCCCATGCGCTCATACGGTTCTCAAAATTTTTCACCGGGGTTGAATACCCGGACATCGGCCTTGGCCCGCAGTCCTTCCAGGAAGGCTTTGAGCCTTTTTTCCCGTTCCGCCTGATAGACCCGGCCATACAGGGCCTCCTTGTTGGCCTCATCCAGCTTTTCGCAGTTCATCCGCCCCTTGCGGCGTTCTGAAAACACCTTTATCAGGTGAAAGCCGAATTCCGTGCTGACAGGCTCGCTGAGCTGCCCCGCTGAAAGAGAAAACGCCTTGTCCTCGAAATCCTTCACGAACTGCCCCCGGCTGATGAAACCCAGCCGTCCCTTGTTTGAGCGGGCGCTGGGGTCTTCGGATTCCTTCTGGGCCACCTGCTCAAAATCGGCCCCCTTGAGCAGTCGGGAGCGGATATCCTTGATCTTGTCGAAGGCCTTGTCAGAGTGCCCCCGGACCAGAATGTGCCCCACTTCCACTTCCTTCTCGTCTTGGCCGCCCTCACTGCAAAGCCGGGAAATCTGCTGGGGGCTGACGTATATCTTGGAATCCACCTCGCTCTCCAGGACCCGGCGCCGCAGCATGTCCTTGAGCACGAAGTTCTTCATCTGCTCCTCGGTATACACACTTTCCATCCCCGGGTCGCGGCGCAGGATATTTTCCACCCTTTCGTCCAGTACGCTGTCCGACACCTCTATGTTCAGGGTCTCCGCATGGGCCTCCACGAGCAGATCCTCGATGAGCTGCTCAATGATCTGCTTTTCCATGGCGATCAGTTCCTGCTCCAGCTTATCGCCGGAATAGCGCGACTTCAGCTCCCGGGCCTGCAGGGAACGGAATTCCTCCACCTCTCTGTGGGTTAGCACTTTGTCGTTCACGGCTATACGCACCTGGTCCAGCAGGATTCTTTCTGCGGCCCCCGCCTCAAGACAGGCCAGGGACAGCAGAACGGCCAGCAAGGCAATAGGCCTGAACAGCCGCGCCAACACGCCGGGGCGGGGCCTTATCGGCTGCCGTGGTATGAACCGGACGCTCATCAAGGCACCTCCTCTTCGCCGGCTGGCGGGGGGGGGAAAAGATAGACCTTGTCCCTGCCGGCATCCTCCAGCACCTTGACGGCCCTGTTTCTGAGCGAGGTTATGGGAATGCCCCTGGTGGAGGGGTTCACCTGTAAATCCTGCACCCTGGTCTGCCGAAACAGCCTGCCGTCCAGCAGATAGTTGGTGGTGAGTGGAAACACCACCGGGCGGGCGGCTTCATTTTCCACCAGTTCCGCGAAATCGCTGAACTCAATCACCAGTTTCCAGGGCCTCTCCCCGCCCTGTACAACGGTCTCCATCCTCACCGGAACCATATAGTGCCTGTCTATCCATACTCCCATCTCCGCCCCGTCACTCAGCAGAAACATGAACCTGTCCTTCTCGCCCCGCACCAGACTCATCCGGGAGGGGTTTATCCCCCAGGCTCTCATTCCCCTTTTCCAGGCGGAATATGATGTTTCAAGAAACGGCATGAAGGGCGGGACAATATCCTCGGTTACAAATACGCGTTCAGGATCAAGCCCCGCGGAAACCGGGCTGACCCCTTCCTCCCAGAAGAAATGCAGTGGCTGCCCCTCAAGGGAGCTGGTCTCCACCCCCAGAAAGCGTCCGTTTATCCAGAATACTTCCTGGCTGAAGGACCATTCCGGCTGGGGTACGGGAAGATGCTCACCGCTGCTCTCCTGGTCCCCGCCTTCCTTTTCGAATGGATTGAATACCGTGGTGGTGGCCTTGAACACCAACCGGTGGAGCTGCCCGCCGGGGGTGGCGATCATCTGTTCCAGCTCTTCGAAGCCCGGCTGATAGGCCCCTGCGGTGGAAACCAGGGTCAACGCCCCCGACAACGATGCCCCCAGCACCCCTGCCGCCAGCAGCGCCGATACCAGCAGCGCCGGTATCGCCCTCCGGCCCGCGGCAAACCGGGATAAACTGCGACCGCCGGTTCTGAGCCCCGCATTCGGTGACTGCCTGGACACTGGCTTGATTTCTGTGGGCATTGCCGGCACTTGTTGCAAAAGCGCCGTCCCCGGGGCGGCGCTGTTTCGGGGTTTCTGCTCCGGCTTCATCAACGGGATTGACAAGCTCAGGGTGAAATCAATAGGGTTTCAGGTGGCCCCCGGTATGGCCAAAATGCCTCCGGTGGCCCGCCTGAATATCATTCAACATTGACTCAGCTGGCTTGTAAATGCAATGTCAGGGGACGCACGCCTGGCAACCGGAAGGGCTGTTTCATCCCGGCCCTTGGTATCCGGCGCATTTAAGGGCAACATGTACAATAAATCTGTCGCTGCGGCCGGGACCAGGACAGCCTGACCCGGAACCGCAAGGCGATGCCATTCAGCATACAGACCCGGCACCTGGTGAACGGGCCTGAAATAAGGAAGATAACGGGAATGAAGAGCGAATACAGGGTTGGAACCAGGGGCAGCGACCTGGCCATGCAGCAGACCGAGTCCATCATCGCCATGATGAAACAAAACTATCCGGACACCGGCTTCAGCATAGTGGAGATTGTCACCCACGGAGACCGCTTCCAGAACAAGCCTATCACGGAGATGGGAGAGGCGGTGGACCGGGGTATATTCAACACCGCGCTGGAACAGGCCGTCCTGAAGGACGAGGTGGACTTCGCCACCTGCTCATTCAAGGACGTGGAGACAGACCTGCCCCAGGGACTGACGGCTGTGAGCGTGGGAAGGCGCGAGGATCACCGGGATGTGCTGGTCAGCCGGCACGGCGTTGGTCTGGCCGATTTGCCCCGGGGGGCGGTGCTGGCCACCAGCAGCCCCCGCCGGGTCAGCCAGCTCAAGGCCTTCCGCGACGACTTCAATTTCGAGGCCCTCAGGGGCAATGTTCCCACCCGGGTGGAAAAGGAAAGCAAACGCTTTGACGGCGTGGTGCTGGCCGCTGCGGGAATGCTGCGGCTGGGCATGCAGGAGCATATCGCCGAGTATATCCCCGAGGAGGTGCTGCTGAGCGCCCCGGCCCAGGCGGCCATGGGGTGTGAGTATCTTTCCTCCCGTGATGATGTGGCCCGCCTGGTGGCTTCCATCCAGCACCCGGAAACGGAGCTGTGCGTGCGGTTGGAGAAAAAGCTGCTGATCCGGCTGAGCGGCGGCTGTTTCGCCCCCATTGGTGTACTGGCCGCCGTTAGCGGTGGAAACCTGCGGATCAGGTGCCGCATTGTCTCACTGGACGGTGCCCGCCGGGTGGAGGACGAAATCACCGGTGAGCCCGCCGCCGGAGAGGCGCTGGTTGAGGAACTGGCCGGACGAATCGCCGGTGCGGGGGGACTGGAAATCGTCCGGGAAACCCGGCTGGCCCTTCAGGGGAGTTGACCGCACAGGGGGACGGGATCAGGGCGGGGGAAGTTCGCAGAGCACTGGCGTTGCGCTGACTCACGCGCACTCACAGCGTGTTCACAGCGTGTTCACAGCGCACTCACAGCCTACTCACGGAGTGTTCACAGCGCACTCACAGCCTGCTCACGGAGTGTTCACGGCAGCTTTCTACGATGTGATTTCCAGTGCCTTATTCAGTGCTTTCTACCGCGCCTTCTTCTGTGTGATTTACAGTGCGTTCAGGCCCCGCTCCAGGTCTTCCTCCAGGTCCCCCGGGTCCTCCAGCCCAATATGAAAGCGCAGCACAAAACCCGGCTCGTCCCAGCGGGTGGTAGTGCGAGACCGGGTTCCATAAACGGGCAATACCAGGCTCTCGTATCCTCCCCAACTGGCCCCCAGCCTGAACAGCCGCAGATTGCCGATCAGTTTTTCCACCACCTCCTCCCGGGTTTCGTGCAGGACCACCGAGAACAGCGAGGCCGCGCCTGTGAAGTCGCGCTTCCAGATCCCGTATCCCGGGTCATCGGGCAGGGCCGGGTAGAGCACACGCTTCACCTCGGGGCGCGCTGCCAGCCAGCGGGCTATTCTCAGGCCGGACTCCTGGTGGCGGGCCATGCGGACGGCCATGGTCCGGAGCCCCCGCAGCGCCAGATAGCAGTCGTCAGGTCCGGGGATATCGCCCATCTCCCCCACGCAGTCCTTCACCCTGCGGAACAGCTCCCTGCTGCGACAGGTGATGTGTCCGATGACCAGATCCGAGTGCCCGGCGATGTACTTGGTGCCAGCCTGGATGGAGACATCCACCCCGTGGGTGAAGGGCTTGAAGAACAGCGGCGTGCCCCAGGTGTTGTCCAGCAACAGCAGCGCCCCTCCCCGGTGGGCCGCCGAGGCCAGCGCGGGAATGTCCTGCATCTCAAATGTGCCCGAACCCGGTGATTCGGCGAATACGACCCGCGTGTTTTCCCGCAGCAGGCCGGTAATCCCTTCCTCACCCAGCAGGGGGTCATAGTAGGTGGTTTCCACTCCCATGCGCTTGAGGATACCGTCACAGAACGTCCGGGTGGGATGGTATACGCTGTCCACCATCAGCAGGTGATCCCCCGCGCCCAGAAAGCTCAGCAGCCCCAGGCTCACCGCCGCCAAGCCGGATGAGGTGGCCACGCTGCCCTCACCGCCTTCAAGGGCCGCCACCGCATCGCTGAGGGCAAAGGTGGTCGGGGTGCCCAGGGCCCCATACATTATTCCGTCGTATTTGCGGTCCAGACGCTGCCGGAAGTCGGCCAGACTGTCATAGACTATCGTCGAGGCGTGATATACCGGGGGATTCAGAATTCCCTGGTGTCGTTCGGGCTGTTGGGAGAGATGGACCAGCCGGGTCTCGTCTTTCATTATCGATTCTCTGGGCAAAGAAAGTCTGGATGAGGGTTTTCCGGCCCGCGCAAACCGGATGGCCGGGGCGGACGATGGTGACTTGTTCCAGACTATGCCCTGGCAGGGCGGTGATCAAGGCCCCGCGTATCAACAAGGCTTTCCAGTAAAGCCGTGCAGTAGGGCTGTGCAGTAGGGCTGTGCAGTAAGGCTGTGCAGCAAAGAGGCGGGAAGAACGCCCGAAGCATTGAGAAAACAGCGCGGCCGCCCCGGCGACAGGCACCGGAGCGGCCGTGAATGCAGCAAAGAATTCCGGAGGATTACTTGCCTCCTTCCTCCTTGTAGTACTCGGAGAAAACCCGAGCCATCTTCTCGCCATGGCCCGTGAACAGATTCTCGTGCTGAAGGGGGTTCACCGCATAGGTCACCATGGCGGCGTTGCCGCTGCTCACGGCGAACCACTGGCGCATTTCCAGGGCCACATTGCCCTCCTTGTCCACGATGGTGGCCAGGAAGGCCGAGCCGGTGCTGCCGGAGCCGGTGCCGCCGATGCAGGCATCGCAGCTGAAGGACATGCCGGGATCGTTGATGATCATCGCGCCATCCACACCCAGGGCGGCGATGGCCTCCTTGATGAACTTCTTCTCGTCAGCCCCGCCCTGGATGGCCGAGGGTGCGCCGGACCAGCTCGGTGCCAGGCCCCAGTTGGGAATTCCTTCGGGGCTGGCTCCCTCGTTGCCGGGGTTGTTGCCCATGGCGCTGGACAGGGATGACAGCATCCCCAGGGCCTTGCCGGCGGATGAAGAGTCCTGCTCCTTCTTCGCGGCGGCCTTCTCCTCCTCCTGCTTTTGCACCTTCTTGGTAGCCAGTTCGCGATAGGCCTTGTTCCCCATCATCTCATCCTGGGAGATAGCCTTGAAGCTGAGCCCCTTGGAGTTCAGGTTTTCAATGAAGCTTTTCTGGGCTACCGAGGCTGCAGTGGGGCCGTTATTGGCCGTGGCCATCTCGGTCGCCATTTGCAGCAGGCCCTTTTTGGGAGGATCCTGCGGATTATCGCGGTAGTTGATGGACTCAGGAACGGTGTAAAGTATCACGGCCAGCTTGCCGATCTTTTCGATGCCGGATTTATCGAACTCAACCCGGGACGCCGTGCAGCCGGTAAGGGTGAAGGCCAACAGGGCCAGTCCCAGCAGGGCCATGGCGGAAAAACTTTTCTTCATTTGATCATCCTTTGCTTGATGTGGTTTCCGAGTTTGGATGGCAGGGCCATCCTGAAACATTAATAGAAACATTTTTTGGGAATTATGTCAATTATATAATTGTTTTTAGACATATTATCCGAACAGGATATTAATGGCTTTATGGATATTCAGCAATAATAGATCCTACTCAGAGGGGACCGCCGGGGGCCTTTTGCGCCTGGAAGCCAGAAAGGCGCACCGCGTTGACTTGCCGGCCGGGCGATTCTATAATTTTTTATACAGGTTTGATTTGAAAAAAATATTTGCCAAAACCGCCCCAAAGCCCCCCGGGCAGGGTATACCTTGTAAAAACGGTTGGAAAAAGCCGCCGGCCAGGCGTTGAATATGGATATAACGGCCTGAATGATGTTTTTTTGCCAGGCCGGGGCGAACCAGACACCGGGCCGGGCGGTCAAATCTAAAGGCGTGCCGAAAGCCGCCGCCAGAGCAAAGACTTCGGCAACTCAACCGACCGGCCTTTAACAGCCGCCAGGAAAGGCAGTCGCACCAGAAAACATCGAGGACACTTGAACCAGCGCAATAAAAATTTCATGATCGGCCTGATGTTCATAATCGGCGTGATCGCCATCATGAACATGCTCAGCCGGGGCCCCGGCAGGATGCAGGAGATATCATACAGCGAGTTTCTGGGACGCGTGCAAAGCGGCCGAGTGATGTCGGTGGTCATGAGCGGAGAAACCATCCGCGGACAGCAGATCGACGGCGAGATATTTTCCCTGGTGGCGCCCAAGGATCCCTCCCTGGTGGAGATGCTCCAGACCAACAACGTCAAGATAACCGCCCGTCCGGACCCCGGTTCCCCCTGGTATGTTTCGCTGCTCCTGCACTGGGGGCCGTTCATACTGATAATCGTCCTGTGGATATACTTCATGCGCCGCATGCAGGGGGGCGGCAACCGCCTGTTCTCCCTTGGCAAAAGCAAGGCCCGCCGAACCG
>JAOUPZ010000294.1 GCA_029879595.1 Deltaproteobacteria bacterium
TGTATAAATACTTTTCATCAAACTACCGAGAATCCAGACTGAAGAAATTTAAAGATATCACTTCTGCGGACTGGGTATTTTCGGGAAAAACAAAGCCTGTAGTTATGGGGAAATGGCATTTGACCAAAGATATTGAAGCGGACATCACAATCCAGGAGGCGGGCATACTTTCTGTGTCGATGGATAAGCAGGATACATTTTATATATGCAGCGGTAAGGGGCCATTCGATATGGCAGGGTCTGAGGAGGCGTCATTTCAAATTGATCCCGATGCCGATTTTGAATTTGAAATAGAAACGGAAATAAACTCAAAAGACATTACTTTCACCACTTATGTCATTGGGTATGGCCCAGGCGGCAGGCAAAACACTGTAAGCTGTAACAACAAGACTGGGAGGACTGTTTTGTTTTTCCGGTCTTCCGCGACAGCGCAATCCTTCCGGGTATTATACCGGGTGAGCGGAAAGGGCAATGTCCGCATCTGGCCATTCAAGCTTATTCAGCACTGTTCTGAACCGATCAGCAGATAAACGATAGACTGCGCAGGGGCTGAATTGCCAAAACACCGGCCCCTGGCTGATAGTCTGGCCGGGCGGCCGGGAAAACGTGCGGGGTTCTACTTGCCGTAGACCCTGTTCTTGAGACGCTCGCGCTGGTCCTGGGTGATGGTCTCCAGCATCTTGAGCTCGGCGTTGCGGGCCAGCTTGAACTCGGGGATCTTGTCGTCCAGGCCCAGGCTCTTCAGGTGGCCGGATAGTTCCTGGAAGCATTTCTCCTGCCGCAGGAACTCCTCGAAGAAGTTGAAGCGCTGCCCCATCATCTGGTTGATGTTATCCCAGCGCTGGTTGGTCTTGCCGAGCGCGAACTGGATGATCTGTCCCTGGGTTTCCACCAGGCGCAGGGCGCTGCCGTTTCTGGGGTTGAAGTACAGGGCGTCGCTGTTGAGCTCCACCGACTGCATCAGGTTATCGTAGTTCACCTGGGCCTCTGTGCTGTTCTTGGGCTGGTAGATGCTCAGGGAAGCAAAGCCGTGGGCGATGTAGAACAACATGGCCGAGTGCAGCTCGTTGTTCTCCAGGTCCTTGATGAACTCCTCGTCCTTGGCGCGAAAACCCCGCTTGTAGACCTCCAGGTATCCCAGTGTGAACTCGTAGGCATTGAGGATATACAGGGTCTTGAGTTCCTGGAGGATTTTCTTGCCCTTGGTCTGGTCGCCCCCGCTGGCGATGCGGGCCAGCAGCATCCAGCGCACGATATCCGGCGTGAACTTTCCGTCCTTTTCCTGCAGCCCCAGAAAGGCCAGGTTGTTGAACGTGACCGAGGAAAGCTCGCTCATGCTCCGGCCGTACTGGGCCAGGTAGAGGTCAATCGCCGCATCTATCTCCGCGCCATCCTGGTCAAAATGCTGGGCCAGCACCAGGTTCACGAAGGCCTCGTGGTTCTTGTTCTGCAGCAATATGGAGCGCATCAGGGCGCTGCGGCAGTTTTGCAAAAGCGGGCGGTGGGCCTCACCCAGGGGCCGCTCGTCCAGCAATTGCCGCAGGTAGGCTGTGCCGATCATGAACGGAATATCCTGGAATTCATCGTGCCGGTACTGGCGGTTTTTCTTGTCCTCGGGGCTCAGACGCGAGCTGGCCCTGAGAGTGTTGACCAGTGTCCCGATGGCCTCGGCGTTATTGCCCCGCAGAAAGTGCAGGATTCCCAGCTGCAGCAGCTGTCCGGTGTATTGTCTGAGGTCCTTTTCCTTGCGCGACTGCTCAATCTGTTTGGCAACCGATTTGACTGCGCTTTCCAGGTGACCGCCGGATACCCCCCGGGGCATGGTGATGTCCGATGCGGTGTGAAGCATGGGTGGCACCGCTTCCACAAGGTAGGCGCCCACCTTTCTCACGCCCGCGCAAAGCAGCCGCACCATCAGGTGGTGCGGCGGCGGCTTGGTCTTGTGTTCGGCCAGAAACTGCTTGGTCATTATCATGCCGGCCGCCACGATCAGCTCGTTTTTCAGTTTCTCCAGCATGGTGGCCAGCGGGGGAATCCGGTTTTCCTGCACCCGGTCCTTGTAAAACAGCAGCAGCTCGTCCCTGAATGGAGGGAACAGGGGCAATACCCCGCTGTACCAGGAACTGGGAAGGGGGTCGAAGGACGGGGGAAAGTTCTTCAGCAGGGTCTCGCATATGGAAAGAGCCCGGGAATCCTCCTCGTTGAAGATCTTGCCGCCCCGATGTTCCGGCTCGGCCTCCTGATAGCTGAGCGCGCTCAGGTGCAGCAGAAGGTCCACCTCAAGACGCATGGACAGTGTGGTGTAAACCCGGTCGTCCTTGTAGCGCCGGGTTTCGGCAACCATGTGCAGGCTTTGCAGGATGATCCGCTTGATGTCCAGGGCCTGTGCGTCGACAGCGTTGTAATAGGCAAAGGCGGCCTGGGAGAGCCGGATCAGATACAGGTCGCGGGATTTCGGCAGAGCTTCTTCGGCCATCGTCTGCAACTGCTGTTGCGAGCGGCGGTCGAATAGAAACAGGTTTGAGGCGCCTTGAATGGCTTTTTCGAAACGCATCTGTGCGGCCTGTCTGCCCTGAGGTTGTTGAAAATTCTCCCCGGCGCATACTGCCGGGTAATTGTGGTTTTGCGGTCCTGCTGCTGCCGGTCCCCTGTGAAATTCATACGCCAGCAAAATGGGGATTACAACCTGCTTTGCGGCCCTGCCCGCTGCCCCCGGGGGCTTCTGTACCATCGGCCCCGCCCTGGCTGTCATTTTCGCATCTTATCAGGCTGTTGCCCAGTGACAAGCACCGCTGGTCCGGTTTTTGCCGGATGGCGGCTTCCGGGTGGTATAATAAAAGCAGGGAGGGAAGTTGTAAAAGCCGGCCCCAATCCCTTCACAGGGAGGAGGTGACAATGCTTGGGTATCCGAAAAAAATCCGCAGACACGGCCTGGTTCTGGTAGTGCTGATGTCATTGGCTGTTCTCCCGATCTCTCCGGGCTGCCCGGTTTCTCCCGCCGGGGCCGCTCCTGAATCTGTGCCTTTGCTGGGGAGCGGCACGGTTGTTGAGATCATGGTGGAGTTTTCGGGCTGAGCGTACAGGCTGAGTGTAACGGCTGAGCGCAAGGGGGTCCGGGGGGGGCGGAATAATCTCAGTCCGGAAGGGGTTCGTCCAGGCGCCGCAGACCCTCCGCCTGCGCGGCCGCGAAGGCCGCCTGCAGTTCTTCCCTGCTGGGGCACCTGTTGATGGCGGCGTATTGCAGCGCCGGACGACCGGAGGCCGGCTTGTTTTCCGGGCGGCCCGCCATGTGCCGGGGGTGCCCCACCAGATGCTGGGGGCGGTACTGGTCCATCAGGTTTATATAGGTGCTCCGGGACAGGTTGGCCGCTATCCAGTGCAGGATGGCCCGGGTGTCCTCTTGCGCTTCGGGCATGATCAGATGTCGCAGCAGCAGCCCCCGCCGGGCGAGGCCCTCCGCATCCAGGCGCAGGTCTCCCACCTGCCGGTGCATTTCGGCAATGGCCGTGCGGGCCGTTCCGGGGTAGTCCCGGGCCTTGAGGTATTGGAAGCACTTTTCCGGATCCCACAGCTTGAAATCCGGCATGTAGATATCCACCAGGCCGTCCATCAGTTCCAGCGAGGCCGCCGAGTCGTAGGCGCTGGTGTTATACACCAGGGGAACGCGCAGCCCGGCGGAAATGGCCAGGGGCAGGGCCTCGATGATCTGGGGAACAACATGCTCGGGAGTCACGAAGTTTATGTTGTGGCAGCCCGCTTCCTGCAGGGCCAGCATCAGCGTGGCCAGTTCCTCCGGCCCGGCCTCCCGGCCCGTCTTCTGCTGGCTGATATCCCAGTTCTGGCAAAACACACAGCGCAGGTTGCAGCCGGCAAAAAAAATGGTGCCCGAGCCCCGCCGCCCCCTTAAGGGGCGCTCCTCGCCCTGGTGGGCAAAGGCGCTGGCCACCATGGCCCGGCGGCCGGTTAGGCAGGCCCCGGTGGCTCCGCGGCCGTTGTTTCCCGCTAGGCGGTCCACTCCGCAGTTGCGCGGGCAGAGCCGGCAGGCCGCCAGTTCCCCGAGGGCCCGCTCCACCCTGGCCTCCAGGGCGCCGCTTTGCCACAACCGCAGGTATGCCGGTTCAAAATCCATGGTGCCTTTCCATCCCGCCGGGTGTAGTGCCGAAGTCAGTGGGCCAAAGTCA
>JAOUPZ010000295.1 GCA_029879595.1 Deltaproteobacteria bacterium
CAGGTAGATCACCCGGTACACCTCCACTTCCATCTTGTTTTTCAGGGGTTTCTCGCCGTAGTTCCAGGCGTTGTACTGCAAGCCCCAGTGGTAGATGGCATCACCGGACTGGCTGCCGATGAATCCCACCCCGAAGGGCATGCACCATGTGCCCACCTGGCAGTCGAAGGTGTAGGCGGGTACCACTGCGTTGAAAATCTTGCCGCGTTTATCGGCCACGGAAAGCTCGTGCTTGCCCAGCAGCATGGCGGAGTTGGGGTTGAACCGGTAACGCAGGTAGCTCTCCCTGAGGCCCAGCTGGGTGGGCTGGGAGTCGGTGAGCCTTTGACCGGGCTCGCCTTCGGAATATGCTCTCAGGCTGCCGTTTTCCATGTCGTTTCTGGTGGGACCCATCATCAGGTGCAGAGAAACGTCCTGGTGGAACACGGTTTTCAGTTCCAGGCGGATGTCCTGGCGGTTGAAGGTTCCCTCCCCGCCCGCGGGCAAACCCGGATATTCCAGGTTTTCCACCAGCAGGGCGTATTCCAGCCCCACCTCAAGCCCGCGTACTGAAAAGGGGATCTCGTTTTTTTCCTCGAAGTCACCCCGTTCCAGGGGTTTGAAATTTACCTGGGCCCAGGCGGGTGAAGCCGTCAAAAGCAGGGCCGCCCCCAGAATCCAGATGATTTTCCGTGTAAATATTTTCCTTGCCACTACACATATCCTTGTTGCGTGGTTTAGCTGCCTGCCGGCCGTGGGAGCGGGCGTATGGTTACCCCGGCGGAAAAACCTCCGGTGGTTGCCCGCATTGTCGTTCAGGGGCTGTTGTAGCCGGAATCCCCCGGCAGCAGCACCTTCCATCCCCCATCGTTGCTTTTGATCATCCTGGGCAGAATCGGTTGAATTCTGCCCTGCCCCAGTTCTTTCAGGGCCATTTCCACCGAATCGAATCCGGCCAGCTGCTCAAGTGTGTGCCTGGTCGGAATCATCAGGTCGATCTGATCCTGGTCGTTCATTTCCAGGGCCTTTGAGGCCTGAACCCAGATATGCCCCGAGAGTTCCTTTTTGTCCAGGACAACATCCTGATCCAGTGGAGCCCGGGCTGCGAAAAAGCGGGTATCGAACCGTACCGGCAACCCCCGGGGGGTTATCCAGTGGGCGAAATAAACCATTTTGTCCAGGCTCGGCGCCAGACTGCACTGCTCCAGCCAGGAGCTGAATTTTATCGTTCCTTCAAGCAGGCCGTGCCGGGCCTGTTCCATTTGCTTTTGTTCCAGGCCCGGCGGCGGGCCACCCGATTCCTGGTTCTTCAGGGAGCCCTTGCCCAGCGGGCGCGCCAAGAGCAGCAGGGTCTCCTCAAATGTCTCCCGCACAGCCGCCAGGTAATGGCCCAGGACCCTCTGTGGGCCTGTTTCATCGGCAAAGGCTCCTCCGGCGCTGGCCAGAAAAGCACGGCTCACATCGGGCTGTACATCGCAGTCTTCCTCTTCCACCGCTCCGCCGGGAAAAACCGTGAAGCCGGGGGCAAAGGATGCATCCAGCGGGCGCTGCACCAGCAGCACTTCCGGCTTTCCCTTTCCGGTGGGGTTGTCTCGGAGCAGCACCAGAGTCGAGGCTGGCCTGGGGGGCCGTTCCACCATGTGTCATCCTGCGGGATGGGCGGCTGCGAACCGGCCCTCAGGGCGGACCCGCCCTGGAAAGGCGGCGCGCCGGCCGCAACTTCGCGTTTTCTGATATCCGGGTTCTGGAGGATGGGTTCGGCGTAGGGTAAAACCACACCGGCGTGTCTGGAATCCTCCATCCTGCGACCGGCGGTGTTCATCCGCCGGTTTTTTCGTCGCCCCTCCATTCCTTTTCAGGAACAGCGCATCGTAAACGGAGCCTAGCTCTTCGGGGCCAGGCTTTTGTTGACTTTTACCCGGTAGTGATCGAGTTCCTTCATGATGGCGTCGAAGGTCTTGTCCACGGCCACCCGCAGTTCGGGGGCGGTTTTCTTGGCAACCAGGGTTTCCTTGAACGCGTTGAGCTTCAGGTTGCACTCGTATTCATTCACCTTGACCAGGTGCTCGAGGCGAATTTCCAGGTCTGCTACATCAGGATGATACCGCTTCAACCGGTCGTTTATTTTCTCCACCTTGTTTTCTATGGCCTTGATCAGGGTTGAGCCAACGCGAATATCGTTCTTATGCAACTGGTAGCGCATCTTTTTTATCCTGAAATAGTTTGCTTCTTAAGCCCGGCAACCACCCTTTGCCAGGTGATGCCGGACAGGTTTTCAAATCCCCGCGAATATGTCCTTTGCGGGGGTGAGAACGGTTTCTTACTGGGGTTTAAGTATCTGAAAAACCGAAAACGGCCGCAGCCTTTGGCCCCTGTGGTCAAATGCGGGGTTCTGTTGGTTATCCAGCCAACTTTCCATGGCATAGGGCAAACTCTTCAGTTTTGCCTGGGTTCCTTTTTCCTCATCCTTTCCAAGTTGAATATAGCACACCCGGAATATCTTTTCCTGTTTTGTGTTATCAATTGGGCCCCTGCCGCAAAACAGCACGGGATCCCTTTCCAGAGCGGGTTTCCGGCTCTTTAAGATGCCCTGGGGCGGTCATACCTTCAGGTTTTCCACCACCCGCTCCCCCATTTCCATGCAGCCCACCTGTTTTTTCCCGGGGGTCATGATATCGGAGGTCCTCCAGGTGGCCAGGGTAGACACCACGGCCTGCCTGATGGCGTCTTCCACCTGGGGCATGTCAAAACTGTACCGGAACATCATGCCCACGGATAGTATGGCCGCCAGCGGATTGGCCTTGTCCTGTCCGGCGATGTCCGGCGCGGAGCCATGGACAGGCTCGTACATGGCGTATCTGGAGCCGATGCTGGCCGAGGGCAGCATTCCGATTGATCCGGTGAGCATGGCCGCCGCATCGGAAAGGATGTCGCCGAACATGTTCCCGGTGCAGATGGTATCCAGCCCCTGGGGGTTGCGGATGAGCTGCATGGAGGCATTGTCCACATACATGTGCTCCAGCTTCACATCCGGGTATTCCGGAGCCAGGGATTCCATCACCTCGCGCCAGAGAACGGACACCTCCAGCACATTGGCCTTGTCCACCGAAAGCAGCTGTCTGCGCCTTTTGCCGGCGATCTCGAAACCAATCCGGCCGATTCTCTCGATTTCCGGCTCGGTGTACACCATGGTGTTGAATCCCTTGCGCCGGCCCTTTTCCCCCTCGATGCCCCGGGGCTGACCAAAGTAGATGCCGCCGGTAAGCTCGCGCACCACCATCAGGTCGGTATTTTTCACCACCTCTGACTTGAGGGTGGAGGCCTCGGCCAGATCGCCATAAATGGAGGCCGGGCGAAGATTGGCGAACAGTTCCAGGCCGGCGCGCAACTGGAGGATTCCCCTTTCGGGGCGGAGGCTGAAGTCCAGCTTGTCGTATTGCGGCCCGCCGATGGCTCCCAGCAGGACGGCGTCGGAAGCCTTGGCCCTTTTAAGCGAGTCCTCCGGCAGGGGGTGCCCGGCGGCGTCGTAACCGGCTCCGCCGATGGGTGCCTCCTCCAGTTCCAGTTCCAGGCCGGCCTGGGCCGCGGCCGCCTTGAGCACCATGGTGGCCTGCCGGTTCACCTCGGGGCCGATGCCGTCCCCGTCCATAATCACGATCCGTTTTGTCATATCTGTCTGTTATTTCAATGGTGGTTGATATTTTTGCCTAGGGCTGCGGCTTTCATCGTTCTGCGGTTGTCCGCGAAGGCGGCTGCGTCATATCCGCCGGTTTCTGTTCAGCCCAGAGCCTCCAGAAAAGCCTGCTTGGAGGAAAAGCGGCAATAGGGATTGCTGGTCTTTTCCCGGCCGATGGTGCTTTGGGTGAGGCCGTATGAGTAGTTGTGTCCCGGAAAAACCTGGGTATCCTCGTCCAGCTTCATAAGCTTGTCCATCAGGCTGTCATAAAGATCCTCCGTTCTGCTGCCCGGCAGGTCTGTCCTTCCGCAGGAGCCTATGAACAGTGTATCTCCCGAAACCAGCCTTCCCTCCACCCGGAAGCACTGCGAGCCGGGTGAATGCCCGGGGGTGTGGATGAACTCAATGGCGACTCCTCCCAGCATCAGTACAAACCCGTCGCTGGTTTCCACCCGTTCCTCGCCCCCGTCCGGAATCTGCCCGGCTTCCTTGGGATGCACA
>JAOUPZ010000296.1 GCA_029879595.1 Deltaproteobacteria bacterium
TTCCGGTCGTCCAGGGCCCGCAGTTCCTCCAGCCGGGGGGGGGATGGTTTAACCATTCTCAGAACGGTCTCGCGCAGAGCATGCTCGGTAAGCACCACCGAGGCCACCTGGGTGGCCCTGATCCAGTTCTCGTCCCAGCTTTTCAGCTTCCCGGCGGCCACCCCCAGGGCCCTGCCGGAGGGGTGCGACTTCAGGGCCTGCCCCAGCAGGCCGCAGAGCCTGGCCGAGGCCTTGTCCCTGGCTCCCGGCTTGCGGAAGCGGCCCGGCAGCAGACGCACCTGCACCTTTTCCGCCCCGGAGTCCGTTCCGGCCTCCCCCCCTTCCCGGTGAGCGGAGATTTCCAGGGCGTGGCTTTCCCGCAGCAGCGCCAGATAGGCCAGCTCGCCAAAGAGCGTGAACTCACCCTCGCGCCCGGCCTCCCTGTCGGCGGAGCCGGACGGCCGGGCCAGCAGATCGGGATTGGCGGCCAGCAGTTCCTCAAGCAGACCGCTGAGGCTGGCGCTTTCCTGGCAGGATTCAAGGGCTTTTCCCGCCCGGGAGGAATGGAGGTCATAAATCTGTTCCGCCGCCAGCCCGGCCAGCGTATCCGCAAGGGACACAGGGGAGCCATCGGGGGCTTTGCCTCCGCCGGAAGGCTTTGCCGCCCCCCGGGCCGACTGGCAGGATTTCATGAAGGCCTCTCCGGCTTCCTTCCAGTCACGGGACAGGTTGAGCCCGGCCACGGAAGAGGCTCCGTCCCCGGCATTTTCACCGGCGGCCAGCCAGCTGTTCTCCCGGTTGCCGGCTCCGGGGTCCTGGGGGTCAAAGCCGGACTCGCGCAGTCGGGCCGGCTCAAACACCTTCTCGGCCACCAGCACCGCCGCGGCCTGGGCCGGAGACAGATACAGCCCCTGCCGGAACGCCAGGTAATCGTAGATCACCCCGAACAGTTCGGTGCCGTGGGTGGCGAAAAGGTGGTTCAGGCGGTTGGCAATGAAACGCCGGGTAAGGTTGGCCACCCGCCGGTGGACCATATGCCCGTAGGCGCGGGCGATATGATCGGGCATGACCCGGGAGGGAAACCAGGTGGAACCCCCGTGGTGCATAAGCATCTGGTAGCCATCGGCATGGGCCGCCTCCGGAGCCCGCAGGCGGTCCAGGGCCTTGGGATTGCGTATTTCATCACGGCTGGAAAGAACCACCAGGCCCATCGCCCGGCCCCCGGCCAGAGTCGCCACCCTCAGCAGGGGGTCCCGGCCCTCTTCCCCCAGCACATAGTTGCTGTCCGGCACCAGAACATGGGAGCCCTTCAGAAACGCCTGCTGCCGGGCTGTCTCCTCCCGGCTCTGCTGATCCTTCAGCTGGACGTGCAGGTATTTCGATATTTCAAAGGCGGCCTTGCCCAGCGGGTACAGGCGCTTCCAGAGGTTGTGCCGGATGCTGTTCACATCCCCCTGCCGCAGGGGCTGCTTTTTCAGCATGTTCTGGGCCACCCCCCGGGGAGGCATCTTGTTGTGCATGGCTCCGATGCGGTTCAGGTCATCGGGCTTGAAGGGCAGGATCCGCAACAGGTCGCGGGCCAGGGTCACTTCGGCCGGCTGCTGCCCGCCGGAAAAATTCTGGCTGATCCGGGCCTGGAATATCAGGTTTACGCCCATCTCATAAAGGGCCTGGACGACCACGGGATTGGCGGGAACCTTGGCATCGGACTGGGGCCCGGCCTTGGCCAGCGCCGCCCGAAATAGCTGGTCCCATTGCAGGAATCCCTCCCGCACCGGGGTCAGGGCATCCACTGCGTCATTGTCGTAATCAGGCAGCTTCAGGCCGCGGGCGTATAGCGGGGGGTCCAGACTCACCCGCAGGGATAGCACCAGCCGGGCCAGCACCCGCCGGAACTCGTCCCGCCGGTTTTCCTTGGACTGGTTCAACCCGATGCGAACGGCGTTGATCAGGGCCCGCGGGTCCTTCTGTTTGCCCCGGTGCTCCTCAATGACGAATGTCTCCAGAACTTTGAGCAACTGCGGAAAGCCGGCCTGCTGCACCAGCAGTTCGAAAAGCTGGGGCAGGTCGCTCTGCTGCTCCTCCGAGGCCATGAGCTCGCAGAACTGCTCAATCAGCTTGTCGTAACGCTCCAGGTAGTCGTTGAGCAGCCCCAGGTTCACCACCCGGGCCCGGCTCCATTTTTTCAGGAGCCCGGCATCACGGCTGCTTACCAGGGCCGTCAGTTCCCCCTGCCAGGCCGGGTCGAGCATCTCCAGGTCGGAAATCCTGCTTACTGCGGCTATAAAGCTGGTGACCCGGCTGCTGCGGGCAACATATTCGTTTAAAAGGTCGGGGTCCTTTTCAATTTCCGGGGGCAGGGCCTTGCCGGTCAGATCAATCCGGGCCAGCATCCGGCGCCAGCCCGAGGCATCGAGTCCGCTGAGAAACACCTGATGGTTTCTGGCATAAAGCTGCCCCAGGATCAGGGCCGCCCCGTTGGTGCCCCTGGTCTGGGCGATATGCAGATGCAGCATTCTTTCCGGGCGGGCCAGCACGGAGCGCATCCAGGCCAGGCAGCCCCGGATGTGAGTTTCCGGCTGCACCTTGCGCTCGGCCTTGCCCCGCACCCTGACCCCCTGGGCCACCTTGCCGGAGGCCAGGTTGATCTCACTTTCCGTGCGGAAGGACTGGTTTACGAATCCGGCCTCAAGGTTCTGCGCCTTGAGGGTATCCACCAGGTCGGGCAGGACCGGGTAGTCCCGGATTCCCTTTTCACCTCCGGCCACATTGGAATAAATCTCTAAGCGAATCATTGCCAGTCCATCGACCGGGCCCGCTGAGGGCCGGTCATGATTACCGGAATTAATAAAGGGCCCGGAGTCTGCCCTTCAACATGGGATATTCTAGCAACAGGTTTCAGCCGACTTTTCCCGGCCATCGTCGGGCCGGACCGATGACGCGGAATCATAACGCTTCACGGGCCCGGAGCCCCCAGCCTGGCGGCAAGGCCCTTCATCCTGTGCAGCGTCTCGTCAAGTGACACTTTCAGATTGTTGGAATGGTTGGCCAGTATTCCATCCTTATCGCCATTGGTGACGATCCAGGGTTCAAAAAGGCTCTGCTCCAGCGATTTCAGCAGCGCCTGGTAGTCTTTCGCCAGGCCGTTTTCCGAAAGGATCACCTGGTGTTCCAGCCCTGCGGCTCCCAGAAGCCCCAGCAGACCCTGAGCCTGGCCCAGGGCCAGATAAAACCGGTCGTCGCAATCCCACCAGCCGGCCCGGCCCGCCGTGGAGGACCCTCCTAGATATGCGGAGGTCTGCTCCAGTTCGCCGGCCAGGGATTCCAGCAGCCTTTGCAGTCTGTCCGGGCTGCCAATGAACACGGACTGTCCGCCCAGGTCGGCCCGGTATCGCTCCAGGGCCTCCAGGGCATCGCCCAGCGCTCCTTCCGCACTGGGGAAGGCCCAGCGGCGAGGATCGTTGGACAGCTTGGAGTAGGCCAGGTCAAGATCCTTGTGAACCGGCCCTCCTTCCCGGGAAAAATAGTCCCGCAGGGCTCCTCCTGCAATGCGCACCACCCGGAGCATCCCCAGCTGAAAAGCCGGAGTATTGTCCAGGAAGCGTCCAGGGGTGGCAGGTGGGTCGTTGGGCAGCCACCCCCCCATTGATTCCAGCTGGCCTTTCACCAGATCAATGATCATGGAGGCCAGGGCGTGGCCCCTGGGATCATTTTCCGTCCATTGGGGCACGGGCGGTTCCGCTCTGCGGTCCATGACCAGGGCGGCCCCGAAGTATCCGGCCAGGGCCACCAGAATCAACAGCCTGATCCATCTTTTTAAACGCATGAAATTCAAACCCGGCCAATTTTGCCTGAGTGGGGGCCTTTGAAAAACAAGCCCCGTGAGTGCCTGATTCACGGTCTCAACCGATGAATCCAGGTCGGATAATCATCCAAGTCATCCCAGGAGATGAAAAGACCGCATTGCAAAAATATATCATGCCGGGCGAATCTGGTAAAACTTTGTCCCGGACCCGGAGCGGCTTATTGCAAACGGACTTTGACTCCTGATCAAAGGTTATCTATGCTGGCATACCCGTCCGGCGCAGGAAAAGGCACACCGGCGCAACGCGGGCCCAGGCTTTTTATTATCAATGCAGAGAATCCACACCTGATGGGAGCATTCAAATGAGCAAA